>WFSA01000144.1 GCA_015486215.1 Anaerolineae bacterium
ATTTTACACGAGTACCATTAGGAAAATTTGTCAAGTCTCCCCAGAATACTGAGAAGATACAAAAACTTCGTGTTCTTCGTGTCTTTGTGGTTAATTTGGACAATGGCTGAGTAGTTACCATAACTTTAGGAATGAAAATTTATTTAACTCCCAATCTTGTCATTCTCGCCCCCACCTTCGTGAGGGTAAACTCTTTTAAGCGGGAGTTCATTTTTTTTTAAGGAGTGTGGATCCCTGCCTTCGCAGAGCCTGCCCCCATGAAGATGCGGGAATGACAATTGGAAGTTTCGACATGGTTCAAATTAGGGTGAATCATCTTTACAGTTGCTGCCTGTAGGGGCGCGGCCTTGTGCCCGCCCTCAACCTGTAAAGATCATCTTGCGTAAAATAAACCATGTCGAAGTTTCAGGTTTTATTTAATCTCCATTCCTTAACCAACATTTACGAAGGAGAACGATGTTATCACCCACTGAAAAACTCATATTTGCCCTGCTTGTCATTATCGCTTTCGCTGCCGCTTGGAATACCTTCGGCGAAATGATCGCCATCATCGGACGAGGTAAAGACAAGCTGCATTACGATAATTTTTTTAACCGTGTCCAAAAAGGCATGACAGCGATGTTCACACAAGGTGAGATCATCCGTCATCGCAAATTCTCATCCACACTGCATCTAGGCGTAGCGTGGGGGTTCATTTTTTATTTTCTTGTCAACGGCATAGATATTGCCGAAGGGTTAGTAGAAGATTTTTCATTCTTTGAAGGCAATATCATCGGCGATCTGTTCCGCCTCTTTGCCGACGTATTCGGGTTTATGGTTCTCGTCGGCGTGTTATGGTTTATCATTCGTCGCTTTGCCCTAAAAGACCCTGTACTCGTCACCCGCGAAAATGTGATGTTGAACGCACATGCCCGCGATGGCAGCATCCACAAAGACTCCTTAGTCGTCGCCATTTTCATCTTATTCCATGTCGGCTTTCGGATGATGGCAAGCAGTTCCATACTGGTGATGCACGGGCATGGGTTCAGCTTTTGGGAACCATTCGCCTCAACATTGGCAAGCGTGTTCGGCATGGCACAATGGAGCGGGGCGGGATTGCTGTTCATGTGGCACTTTAGCTGGTGGACGGCCGTCGGCCTTGTCATCCTCTTCATCCCCTACTTCCCCTCCACCAAACATGCTCATCTTTTCATGGGGCCGTTCAATTATATGACCCGTCCCGACCGCACCTATTTGGGGCAGCCGTTCGGCTTAGATTTTGAAGACGAATCCATCGAACAATTCGGCGCAAACACGCTATTTGATCTATCGCAGACACAATTAGTCGATGCGTATGCGTGCATCATGTGTAACCGCTGTCAAGAAGTTTGCCCCGCCTATAACACTGGCAAAGAGCTGTCCCCTTCAGCCATCGAAATCAATAAACGGTATTACGTCAAAGAGAATGGCGCATCCCTCGCCAACGGCGGCGAAAGTGTGCCCTTGATGGAGTTTATGCTGTCTCAAAGTGCCGTTTGGGCTTGCACAAGCTGCGGCCATTGCATCGAAGTCTGCCCCGTCGGCAACACCCCGATGCTCGATATTTTGGACATGCGCCGCGATAATGTATTGATGGAAAGCGCCCCCTTCCCCAGCGAATTGAAGGGGGCATTTGTCGGGATGGAACGCTCTGGCAATCCATGGGGATCGACAGAGGGGCGGATGGAATGGGCGGCTCCGCTTGACTTCCCCGTGCCAACGGTGAGCGAAAATCCCGATTATGAATACCTCTTCTGGGTCGGTTGTGCGGGCGCGTTTAATCCAGAATCACAAAAAACAGCCCGTGCTGTCGCCACCATCCTGCACGAAGCGGGGGTTAGTTTTGCCGTTCTGGGCGAAGCGGAAAGTTGCACCGGCGACTCAGCGCGGCGGGCGGGGAATGAGTACCTTTATTTTGAATTAGCGACGGGCAATATCGCCACCCTCGACGCAGCTAACGCCAACGAGCGCAAAATTGTGACCAGCTGCCCGCATTGCCTGACCACCATCGGCAAAGAGTATGGCGAATTGGGTGGAAATTACAAAACGTACCATCATACGCAGCTCATCGCCGATTTGATCGGGCAAGGGAAATTGCAACTGAAAGGGAATGCGCTGGAAAAGGTGACGTTCCATGATCCATGTTACTTAGGGCGGCATAATGGCATTATTGATGCCCCGCGCTCTGTATTAGCCAATGCGGGAGCGACGTTGTTAGAGATGGATAGAAACGGCCGTGATTCATTCTGTTGTGGTGCCGGCGGCGCACAAATGTGGAAAGAGGAAGAAGAGGGGGACGAGTCGGTCAGCATGGTACGTTTCGACGAAGCGCGTCAAACAGGCGCGGAAACGGTCGCTGTTGGCTGTCCCTTCTGCGGCACAATGATGCACGATGCCAATCAAGAGAACGGCTCACCCATGCAGGTAAAAGACATCGCTGAAATTGTGATGGAAGCGTTGTAGAAGAGTTTAATGGGGCGCAGATTTTCACGGTTATCAGGATAAACGCAGATTTCTTTTGATTTAGGCCATTTCTAAATTTAAATCACCCAAAATTTTGATTGTCATTATTTTTCATGAATGGCCTTATCCGCGTTTATCCTGAACATCTGCGTCATCTGCGTTCTATTGTCTTCTACTGATTGACAAACCATGCCCTAAACTCACTGTTTATCAGCGCAATCCGTGTGCAAATCCTTACCGACTGCCCCGCGCTCCCCGTTGACGTAATTCCGTTGAGGAAATATCTTTGCGGAATTGCTGCATGGAGATAGAGCGGAACAGTGTCGTGAAGGCGGGCGGAATGTCCAGATGGGTGATGTCGCGGAAGATGCCGCTGTTGCCGACGCGCCCCGCGACGAGAAATGAGCAGCCCCGCTCCCGAATGGCCGCCAAAGCAGCATGACATTTCTTGACGCTATTATCGTAATAACGCGGCTGTAAAATACGAACGGCCGTGTCGTACCCCACCACAAAAATGGCATTCGGATACAGGGCCGCCTTCTCTACAAAAGTGGGGGCGCGGCTGGCAAAGATCGGCCATCGCCCCGCAAATTGTGCCATCCGATTATGGATGACGCTGGCCGACAGCGGCCTTTTATCCACATTACTGATAGATAGTTCAAAAGCGACAGTGTGGCCGACAATGCGGCTGGCGGCGCGTGCCATATTGAGATGCCCTGTATGTAATGGATTGAACGAGCCGGGCAAAATGACACGGGGCGGACTGCTGAGCAAACGGCCGTCTGGCGAAATACCAAAGTAGGAACGGCCGTTTTGCAGATCCTCCTCTACAGCCGCAAAATCATGGACAGTCGTCTGCAAACGATCCCCGTCCAGCAAGGGCAAGGGCAACGCACGCTGCGGCTCATCCACCCCGCACGCCGCCGCCAGCGTATTCAACATCAAACGGCTGACCAACTCCTCTTCGCCGCGCCGATCACGCGCCCCTTTTTGCAAATATAGCTCAACCTGCGTCAACCGTTTGGGATGCCACAGGGCAATATGGGCGCGATGCTCGCCGCGTTTAGGGCGGTCAGTGATAATCGTCGCCGTGCAGGAGAGGCCGAGCGTGGGCGACTCCCCCCCATTCTCCAACCATCGCGCACGAGTAAGCGCACGGCCTGCCAGCAGAGCGGCCGTTTTGCCGGCGACATATTGCTCTGGAGGCAGCTCCAGAAAATCGTTAAACGCAGCTTGGCTATAGGGGATGATCGCTTCCAAAATTGTGCGCGTCGCCCCAGCCACACCGAGCAGGTCAGAAATCGCCTCTGTCCCCGCCCCAGCCGCCACCACAACGATACGGTGCGGATCGTCATGGATCAATTGGATAAATTGTTTTATTTTTGTGTCCATCTTATCTTTTGAAGCATTGATTGGAATCAGCGGCGAAATAGGTAAGGCCGAGTCCGAAAAAGAATGATCCGCGGACAATTTCTTATACATAGTGCAAGAATATAGGGCGATTGCAACCTCCAAATCGCACTGTTAAATTCCAAATTTACACCGTTTTTAGCAACTCCGTAATTGACATAACATGTGAATTGCGGGGAATTTATGCGTCATGATTGTCGTGATCGTATTTCGTGATCGGTTTTTCGATTTTCGATCACGAAAACGATCACGAATTAAGGCGAGGTTGCAATCGCCCTATACAAGGATATTATTGATAAGGTATTAATCGTGTTCAATTATGTAATAGAGTGCGCCAGTGTCGATCAGATCATTCCATTGTGATGTCTGCCCTAAACTACCGCTATTATGCGGCCATTCGGTCAGCGCTATCGCGCCCGCGTCTTGGTTATTCCCAGAATTATCTGGTTCATGCTGTACGCGATTGACATCTTTACCCCAATTCGTAAATAGGCCGCCTTCAGCGTTGCCGTTCGTACTTCCTGTCCAAAAATGCGCGTTGTTATTTTCCCATCGCCACATACCTTCGCTTCCCCTATCGTTCGCGCCGATCCAGACATAAGTCGCGCCACCGCCATTCGCCGACGATGTGCTACCATACTCCGCCTCACTAATATACCTATTGAGCCGTGAATATATCTCATGGTTTTCAGCGATGCTGCCGATATGGGGCAGATAGCCGCCTCCCGCGAGGGCTGCATCTGAGGCGGCTTGCCATGATAATGCGTTTTTCACTATTTCATAAGTATGCCCATCGTATGCAAAAGTCGCATAACCACCTCTGGTCGCCGTTATGATATTGTCTATACGGCCGTTACTGCCACGCATACGGAACCCCAAAATCGCCTCGATCTCCTCATCTGGAAGAACTCTTTTTAAGTCAGCTTCCAAATCCCTGCTGAACGTATGCCATGTGCCATCAAGCATATCTGAGCCTAACGCATTGTGAATATAATGATTGCCATTGCTTAATTCATATCCGCGATCTAAATCATCAGGTGCATAATAGATATATAGAGGATCATGGGTAGTTGTGCGTACTTTCACCATAAATTTGAATGGCACGGCGTATTTCATATCCCATGATGTAACAAACCCGCCGCTCACTTCTGGTGTTAAGTCAAATTTATATCCATTATCCACACCATCAGTACCAACGAATGCAATCGCCCGTCCACCGTTATCAGCAACATTACTAACCGCAGAGTTGGCTGCTACCCAGTAACGGCTCCATCCAGTGATATTACCATCTTCAGCATCTTCATGTTTTGCCATCCCGTCTACAACCTCCACCACGCGAGTCGTAAAGGCACCATTGCCGCTGCTATCGTGTACGCCATATGTCACTTCATAAGAGGCGGCGACAGCGGTATTAACGGGATTGTTCACTGTGATCCGATTGGTAATGTCACCGTCGGCATTATCGTTGGCGGTCGCACCCGCATCTGTATACGTTGAATTTAGGGGGACGATGACAGAAGCAGCACCGTTGCGCGTGACGGTTGGCGGAATTTCGTCGCCAACCGAGTCTGTCGCCAACATAACTTTAATATCATCAATCCGCCCAGACCCCCTAACAGCGATTCCATAGATGAACTCTATCTCATTACCGGGATCAAGTGATGCTAAATCAGCTTGCAAATCACGGGTGAATGTATGCCAGTTTCCATCCATAGCGGCTGAACCGAGACTAAAACGATAACGCACGCCGCCATGAGTGATTTCGTTGCCGTTGTCTGTCGGTTGATAGTAGAAATATCTAAATCCGTTTGTCGTCTCTGCTCTTATGAAAAATGTAAACTCTTCGCTGTAGTTCATGCTCCATGAGAGAACATGTCGTTCTGTTTCATGCCAATCATCGCCAAGACTAAAGCCGCCGTTCGTTCCGTCAGGCCCAATCAAACTTATGACACGACTGCCCCTCTCATAATCTATGATATTATGGGCAACGCCGCTGCCTGCATAACGTGACCAGCCAGCAATATCGCTGTCTTCGGCATCTTCGTGGGCAAACACGTTGGGAATAACTTCAACATATCGTGTGACTTGTATCGCATCGTTACCGCTGGCATCGGTGACATCATAGGTGATGGTGTAATTTCCAGCTGCGTTACTGTTCACACTGCCATTGACGACGATGGCATTTGTCAAATTAGCACCCGTATCATCTACGGCCGTTGCCCCCGCATCTACAAACGCCTCGCCAGCTCTCAGCGTCACCCAATACCCCCCATTGAGCGTAATCGTGGGAATAACCCGATCATTAGTGGTACTGAATTGCTCACATAAGGCGTGATCTGGCAGTTCGCAAGCGAGTTCTTTAATCCATCCTGCTAATTTTCTAGCCCCTTGCGGCTCATAATGAATACGATCCATCCGCTCACTAGCCGTGCCGGGATTGCCAATGCAATTTCCAAACTCAACCTGCAATGTCTCGTCGGCATATTTGCCGAACTCCTGCAAGGTTTTCGCGTGCAAGTCTAATAGTTGAACATTCTTCTCAGCCGCTACCTCACGCACATAGCCCGGAAACACGCCGCGATCATCACGATGCGTACCGTCTGCATTTTTAGTACGGCCGACAGGTGTTGTCACGAGTATCGGTACGATGCCCATACTGCGTGCTTGATCGACGTAAAAGCCAATCGCATTTTTGAAATCTATCTTTGTCCATGCAACTCTATTTGCATCTGTTTCATTGGAGTAACGGCCGCCTGTCCAATGCCCATCAACCCAGTAGCCATAATAAAATTGTGTTTCGTTGCTGCTACCAAACTGGATCAGCAAAAAACCGCCATCGCTGGCCGCCATCATCCCGCTAGTTGAGTCCCAATAACGAGTGAGCGGGAGGGGATTCTCTGCAATTTCTCTATACAGTTCGTCAAGTTGACCTCCGGGAGGGGCATCACGGTAGGTTTCGGCCGATGCACCTTGACGCGCTTTATTAAATTCTCTGCTAGGATCTGCTAAATAGAGTGATACATCATCACCCCAGCCACGCAAAGTATCGGTAGGGTCATCATCCCCGCACTCTCTATTGCTCCAAGAGACGGTGTGGGCGCGCACTGTTGAATCACCAACGATAAAAATATCCTGTGCATCGCTTGGTACTGATTGCCCGTTCATTATTACAGGCAGGAAAGTCATACTATCCTGCTCTGCGTAGGCACGCATATTGGCATAGGCTGCGCTGCCTGATCCAAATAATAAGATAAATCCAAATAAAATAACGGCTACTTTTTTGCTCGAATAGATTGTTTTTTTCATTTATTGTCCTATACAGTTATGCACACATTATTAATACACAAGGTATCTTCTCAGTATTCTGGGGAGACTTGACAAATTTTCCTAATGATACTCGTAAATAAAGGCTGATGAAATTTGTCAAGTCTTGTCCACAATATTAAATACAAACCATCTCCATTTTAACAGGTTCTGAACATGGTGCATAAGTCAAATTTTTTGCTTTACCGATCTTGGATACATTGTTTTATTTTTATGTCCATAGGGGCGAATTTGTAACGCGAAATGATGGGGCTGCCAGTTCGATACTTTCGGGTAAATTCGTCCTGTTTTTGACAATTTAATTCGAGAAAACGGCCGTTTCCTTTACAAAAATAAGGCAGATATATCACGGGACAAAACAGGAAAAGTTGTATATCATAATGTCATACTTTACGGATAATTTTGTCCGCAATCCATCAATTTATCTTCCATTTAGATATTAATTAAATGGCTGCAAAGCAGGCTGATAACTGGCTTTGCTCAAATCATACATCAAGGAGACCCCTACTATGATCGTACCTACACCACTTACATTGTTGAAACCCGTCCCCAGCGATATTGACATCGCGCAGGCGGCAACATTGAAACCGATTGCACAAGTCGCCGAAGAGATCGGCATTTTGGCCGAAGAGCTAGAACTGCACGGCGAATATAAGGCCAAAGTACGCCTTTCCGTCCGCGAGCGTCTGGCCGATCAGCCAAACGGTAAATATATTGACGTGACCGCCATCACCCCCACCCCACTGGGCGAAGGCAAAACGACAACGACCGTCGGTTTGAGCCAAGCGTTGGGCGCACATTTGGGACAAAATGTAATGACCTGCATCCGTCAACCCTCACAAGGGCCGACCTTTGGCATCAAAGGCGGCGCGGCAGGCGGCGGCTACTCCCAAATTATTCCGATGGAAGATTTCAACTTGCATCTGACTGGCGACATTCATGCTATCACCGCCGCCAACAACCTATTGGCCGCCGCGATTGACACACGGATGCACCATGAATCGTATCAAAAAGATGCGTCGCTGTTCAAACGTCTTTGCCCCACAGCCAAAGATGGCAGCCGCAAATTCTCCCCCGTCATGCTCCGTCGTCTCAAAAAATTAGGCATTGATAAAACCAATCCTGATGAGTTGACCGACGAAGAGATCACCCGCTTCTCCCGTTTGGACATTGATCCTGAAACGATCACTTGGCGGCGCGTGGTAGACATCAACGACCGCTACTTACGCGGCATCACCGTTGGTAAAGGTGCAAAAGAAAAATTCGAGCGCGAAACAGGGTTTGACATCACTGTTGCCAGTGAAATTATGGCAATTTTGGCATTGACCACCAGCTTGACCGACATGCGCGAACGCTTGGGCGCGATGGTCATCGGCCAAAGCCGCGCGGGTGATGCTGTCACGGCTGATGATTTAGGCATTGGCGGCGCATTGACGGTGTTGATGAAGGATGCGATCACCCCCACTTTGATGCAAACATTGGAAGGAACACCCGCGCTGGTACATGCCGGCCCCTTCGCCAATATCGCACACGGCAACAGCTCCATCATCGCTGACCAAATCGCTTTAAAATTGGTCGGGAAAGATGGGTATGTGCTGACAGAATCTGGCTTTGGTGCTGATATTGGGATGGAGAAATTCTTCGACATCAAATGCCGGTACAGCGGCCTCGTCCCCGATGCGGTGGTGTTGGTGGCGACGATTCGTGCCTTGAAAATGCACGGCGGCGGCCCCAAAGTTGTGGCAGGACGGCCGTTAGCCCGCGAATATACCGAAGAAAACCTCGAATTATTAGATGCGGGAACCGTCAACATGACCGCCCATATCAAAAACGCATTGCGTTTTGGCATCCCCGTCGTCGTCGCCATCAATCGGTTCACCGATGACACCGATGCCGAAATCGAACTCGTCCGCAAAGCGGCCATCGCAGCTGGTGCAGAAGATGCGGTGATGTCCGACCATTGGACAGAAGGCGGCGCAGGTTCCGTCAAACTGGGCAAAGCGGTAATGGCAGCGTGCGAAAAACCATCCGATTTCAAATTCTTGTACCCGCTTGAGGATTCAATCAAAGAAAAAATCGAAACCATCGCCAAAGAGATTTATGGCGCAGATGGTGTGAGCTACTCCGAACAAGCGGAAGAGCAAATCGCAACCTACAACCGTCTTGGATTTGACGGATTGCCAATCTGTATGGCAAAAACACATCTCAGCCTCAGCCACGATCCCAAATTGAAAGGCGCACCGACTGGGTTCACCGTTCCGATTCGTGAGATTCGTGCCAGCGTTGGTGCAGGATTCCTCTATCCGCTCGTCGGTCAGATGAGTACGATGCCAGGCCTGCCCACACGGCCGTCTTTCTACGACGTTGATCTTGATTTGGAAACAGGTCAGGTTGTCGGCTTGTTCTAAAAAGCGGCCAGTTTGCATTGTTAGACGGGCGTGTAAGTTTTGTGAATTTACAGGTCTGTCCGTTGCCTAGTTGAAAATATGAAGGGACAATTCCTTATTGGGATTGTCCCTTTTTTTGTGTACCGACCTCCTTCTATGAAAAAACGATACCCGTTCTTCCTCCTATTACTCTTTTTTACCAGCAGCATTTATGGTGATGAGATCGCGTCTAAATCTTATCTGCCTATCGTTACCAGTCAGAACAGCGGCGTGCCTGCCTATAAAACATACCTGCCCATCATCAGCAAACAGCCAGTGGATGGGATGGTAGAAGGGCCAATCTGGGGAGTGAACTTCATCAATTCAGCGGAGGATTTGGCGGATGAGCAGCAGTTTCAAAATGGGTTATCGACAGGCGCGGCGTGGAATCGGTTTCCGCTTTATTGGCACTCTATCGAAACAAGCCCCGCCGTTTTTGAATGGACAGACCAAGACAAAGCGGTTATCAACGACATCACGCACGGCTTAAAGAGTGATGTGATCCTTTTAGGAACACCCGTCTTTTATTTGACTCATGCAGTGACAGATGAGGGAGGAGAAACGGCCGTTACCGCTCCTCTCCAATTAGCCAGCCCACAAGCGGCCGCCCCCATCGGTCTTTACGCCCCCATCTTCACCGATGGCAGCGACATTCCCGGCGCAGGCAAGCAGATCAATCCTGATAATAAATGGGCGCGGTTCGTGGAAACGGCCGTTAATCGGTACAAACCAAACGGCGTACTGGCACAAAGCGAAGGATGGGCGACAGGCGTTGGCATCACCCATTGGGAGATGTGGAACGAGCCAGATTTAGATATATTCTGGAATAGTAGCGTAGACGAGTACGCCCGTCTGCTCAAAAT
The DNA here is from genome assembly GCA_015486215.1 of Anaerolineae bacterium. GTDB lineage: Bacteria > Chloroflexota > Anaerolineae > Promineifilales > Promineifilaceae > S016-13. Next base: position 10,505 of record WFSA01000144.1, read on the forward strand.
AGGGTATACAGCCGCCAAACATGCCGATCCACAAGCGCAAATCATCTTTGCAGGATTAGCAAATAATTACGCCAAACTCAATTATTACAACGATGTGATGGCCGTCTACGATGCCGATCCGCAAGCCGCTTCTCACGCCTACTTCCACGATATTTTCGCCACTCACAGCTACTTTTACGCCCATAATTCATGGTATCACGTCTACCGAGCCAATAATACCTTAAAAAAGAGAGGACTCGATAAACCAATCTGGCTCAACGAAACTGGCGTACGCGCATGGAATGATTATCCCGGCCCGCTATGGGATAGTCACAGCGGCTACAGTGCCACAATAGCTGAGCAGGCAGATTACACCATTCAAACCGCCCTGTACGCGATATATGCTGGAGCCGATGCAATTTTCCATTTCCAACTGTATGATGGCTGCGGCAACCAGCCACAAGGAACTGATTTCCCCGTCCATCATGGCGAACTTTGCAACGCAGAAGGCAATCTCATCGACAATCCCGCCTTCCCCTGCGGTGGAGATGCGAATGGATTATTCAGCAATCCCACCGATGCCGCCTGTTTCAGACAGCATCCATCCCCTGAATCGCCGCGCAAAAACTTCGCCGCCTTCACTCTATTAACAACCTATCTGCAAAATGTAAAACCAATATGGCGATCACGGCCGGGTGGGGACGATCCGTATAATGGGCCGCAGGAACTCATCGCCTTTTACCGTCCAGAGACGAATCAACGCATTATTGGCATGTGGGCACGCTTTGGAGAGGCGCAAACGGCCGTCATCACCACAACAAACGCGGACGGCAAAGGGATGCTCGTCTCGGTAGACGGAACGACGCAGGAGATAACGGCCGTCAATGACGTGTTCACCATCGACCTCCCCGCCGCAACCAACCAAAATATGCCCGGCAATCCCGATCTGTATGCCATTGGGGGACGGCCGTTTTTGCTCATCGAAACGGACACCCTGGAATGATCCCATTCGCCCGCCCGTCGCCCGCAACGTATAATCCCGCCAATGTCTACCCCCAATGAACAACACACACGCCGACAAGTTTTCCGAGCGGCAGGATTAGTCGCAACGGCCGTTCTAATCAGTCGCATCATCGGATTAGTGCGCGATATGGTCACCAAAAATTATCTCGGCGCACTCACGCTCGAAGCGACCGCGTATGATGCCGCCAATCGTCTGCCCGAAACAATATTTTTCGTCATCGCGGGCGGGGCGATTGGATCCGCCTTCATCCCCGCCTTCACTGGATATTTCACCCGTAAGGATGACACGGGCGGATGGCGGCTCTTTTCAGCCATCATCAATCTGCTCACCATCACCGTCGCCGTGATCGCGGGCATCGCCATCCTTTTTGCCCCCCAATACGTCATTTTTTTCATGGGCGATCTCGTCGCTGACAATCCAGACTTATTACAAATGAGCGTCAAATTGATGCGGATTATGCTCCTCTCCCCCATCATTTTTGCCGCCAGCGGCGTGATTATGGGCGCATTGAACGCCCGTCAACATTTCCTGCTGCCCGCCCTCGCCCCCATCGTTTACAATGTGGGCATTATCATCGGTGCAATCTCATGGGCGGCGATGGGACGCGAGCCAGTCGTCGGCTTGGCGATCGGCACGGTGGGAGGGGCGATGGCACATTTGCTCATCCAATTACCGGGATTACGGCAAAAACGAGCGCGGTACACGGCCGTTTTTACCCTCCGCGACAAAGGGGTGCAGCAAGTCCTACGCCTGATGGCTCCACGCGTACTCGGCCTCTCATTCAGTGAGCTGAATTATTTCATCATCCTCTACCTCACCGACAGTATGCCGATAGGCAGTTACGTCGCCGTCATCACCGCCTCCCGCCTCATGCGGCTGCCGCTCGGCATCATCGGCCAAGCGATGGGCATCGCCGCCTTCCCGACGATGGCAACGCTGGCCGCCAAAGGCGCGTTCGACCAGATGCGCCAAATCCTGAGCGATTCCCTGCGCCTGCTCCTCTTTTTCGGGCTGCCCTCCGTCATCTGGCTGGCACTGCTTTCCAAACCGCTCATCACACTGCTATACGAAAGGAACAAATTCGGTGCAGACGATACGGCCATCGTCGCCCCCGTGTTGACGCTGTTAGCGTTCAGCATTCCCGCGCTGATGACGCTGGAGATTGTCAACCGTGCTTTCTACTCGCTCAACGACACCATCACCCCCGTCGTTGTCGGGCTGGCGCAAATGATATTGATGTGGCTCTTTAGTTTTGGGTTGGCAACGGCCGTTTTTCCCTATTTCGGCTGGATGCCAGTCAATGGACTCTCGTTAGCCTTCACTCTATCCAATTATGTCGAAGCAGGGCTTTTGCTCTGGCTGCTACGGGGCAAAATGGGAGGGATCAACGGCCGTTCCCTCCTCAACGGCGCGTGGCGCATGGGCACATCTGCGGCAACGATGGTGATCGCGATCCTATTAACCAATACGCAGCTCCCCGCCGCCGCCCCGCTATTCCACCTTCTAATCGCTGGCAGTATCGGCGGTCTCACCTATCTAACCACCGCCCGCCTCCTCCGTACCACTGAGCTAGAACAACTCATCACCCTATTACGCCGCCGATAGCCAACGGGTAAAATGCAGATGAACGTAACTTCTCAAAAAGTGCTAATTAGGAAAGGAACGAATTTACTCGACTGACATAATTTGTTCCTTTCTTAATTAGGTGTACTCACCCCGAAATACTGAGAAGATACAATAAAAAGATCAAAATCAATGAAATTCGCGTAATCAGTGTCCAACTCCAAAACAAGATCATCAATTTTCTATAAAAGATGCGGGTACAATCGCCCTGTTGCAACTTCGCCACTTTGCCCACTTTGCTTTACAATTTCCCCATGCACGAAGAACCAATTATTCTCAACGGCCGTTACGAACTTTTAGAACGTATCGGTAGCGGCGGTATGGCTGTCGTTTACAAAGCGACCGACCACACTTTAGGGCGGACAGTTGCCATCAAGCTGATGCACCAAAGTTTGACCAACGACCCCGATTTCCTGCGCCGCTTTCAACAAGAGGCTCATGCCGCCGCCAACCTCACCCATCCGCGCATCGTCACCGTTCACGACACCGGGCAAGACGGCCGTCGTCACTATATCGTGATGGAATATGTAGCTGGGCGGACACTCAAAGATATTATCCGCAGCTACAATGCTGACAAGAAGCTACTGCCCGTCAACCGCACCCTCGCCCTCATCCAACAAGTATGTGAAGGGATTGGCTACGCTCATCGTTCCAAAATTGTTCATTGTGACATCAAGCCGCAAAACATTCTCATCACCCCTGATGATCGAGTCAAGGTGGCTGATTTTGGCATCGCCCGCGCTCTCAGCAAAATGAATAATGAGACGAACGACAGCATGGTATGGGGGACACCCCAATACTTTTCACCTGAACAGGCGATGGGCGAAGCGGTCACCCCCGCCAGCGATGTATACTCCATCGGCATCTTGCTTTTTGAAACATTGACCGGCGTACTGCCCTTCACAGGTGAAGATGGAAGATCCGTAGCAATGAAGCATCTGCAAGAGCCGCCGCCGATGGTTGATTCGCTCAACACGGCCGTCTCCCCCCATCTCTCCCAAATTGTCAATAAATTATTATCAAAGGAGCCGTCAGCACGGTATCGCACGGCGGGGCAGCTCGCCCGCATTCTGCACAGTTACCGCCAAGCGCATCCGCACAGCGTCGTCACCCCAATGCGCCAATCCACCGCCAAAGAGCGCGTCGTTTCCCCCTCCATCTCTCTCAAAGCAGAGACTCGTCCAACAGCTGTCGCTGCGCCTAAAGTGACCAAACGGAAAAAGAAAAATAGGGTGACAGCCGTAAAAAAACCAATCATTTCTAAAACGACGGCCGTTGACCAAACGGCCGTTGACCAAACGGCCGTCATACTAGGCCTCATCACCCTCGTTGCCCTGCTCGGCCTCATTCCACTCTGGTTTATGGTATATCAGGCATGGAGTGGATGAACGAGCGGCCCGTTTGCAAACGGGCATGTTTGCAGATTTATAGGATATGTTTGATGAGTTTATTTATTCGTCCAGCAACGCTTGATGATCTGCCCCACTGTATGGAGATTGAACGGGGGTACGAAACGTCTGAAATTTGGCAGATAGAGCCGCGACGGGGAAACGGCCGTCTCTCCATCACCTTCCAAGAGATCTATTTACCCCACCCAGCCCCTATCGCCTACCCCTACAGCCGCGAACAATTACATGAACGATGGCAGCAACGGGTAGAAAGTTTTTTCGTGATAGAAAAAGAGACGCGCGGGCAGGATGAAAACCCGCTTTGCGGCTATGTCAACGGCTGGGCAGACAAAGTAGACAGCATCATCTGGATAGGTGACCTCATCGTTGACCCCGCCTATCGACGGCAGACGCATGGAAGCGCATTGCTAGCCGCGATCCGTCAATGGGGGCGCACACAAGAGACAAACAGCGGGCGGCGTGCCAGCCGATTAATGGCCGCTTTGCAAACTCAAAACAGCCCCGCCATCCATTTTTACCGTGAACAAGGATTCTCCTTCTACGGCTTCCATGAGCAACAGTTCCAATCAGGGGATGCAGCTCTCTATTTTGGCATCAAACTAAAGTAATAATGATTGAATTTCTCGCCCTGTTAAACGACGTTTTACAAGCTGTTATCGTCATCTTCGGAACTGCCGTCGTCCTCTACCACCTCAGCCGCGCCGCACGCTCTGCCATTATCCGCCCCTTCACCGGCTTGATCGGCTTTGTCGTCATCGTCTATCTAGCTGAACTACTCGTCAGCCGCATCCTTAATCCACAATCCGCCCATAGCTGGCTGCGGCTCGAATGGATCGGCATCACCCTCGTCCCCGCCGCCCAATTCCACCTCTCCTACGCCCTGCTGGCGACGACAGGAGAGCGAGGCCGCCGCTACTCCCTTTTCGTCTGGAGCAGCTATCTGCTCGGCCTTTCCTTTCTCATCCTCGCCCTCTTTACCGATCTCATCGTCGGTGACATCGTACCGTCAAGCCGCGCTCCTCACCTCAGCCGCAGCCCGTTCTTTTGGACATTTACCCTTTATTTTTGGATCGTGGCCGCGCTCTCTATGCGAAATGTCTGGCGGGCGCGTGAACGGACATTAACCAGCCTGACCAAACAGCGAATGAGCATCACGCTAGCCGCCTTTTTAGCTGCTCCCTTAGCCGTTTTTCCCTATCTCATCATCACCGACAGCCGCGGGCAGGACGAATCCGTCTTCTTTTGGATCATCGTCATCGCTGGCAATTTGGCGGTGGGCGGCATGTTCGCCCTGCTCACCTCCCATCTCGTCTATTTTGATGCCGATTCGCCCGACCGCGTCATCCGCGTACGCCTCTTCAAATATATGGCACGTGTGCCATTGACAGCGACAACCGTCCTGCTCGTCTACGTCCTCGTCAGCCGCAACGATCCAGTGATGGGGCTGCCGCTGGAAGTGGCATTAGGCTTTGCGATGGTGGCGACGGTGATGTTGATGGGATGGGGGATCAATGAGTGGAAACGGCCGTTGGAACGGCTCTTCGCCCTCAACGACAACCCTGATGTGCGCCGCATACAACAGTTGAGCGAGCGGCTGCTGACGACGAACGACCTGCACCAATTCTTAGAAAGTGTATTGGCCGCAGGCTGTGAAGTGATACGGACACCGACCGCCTTTGTCGCCGCCATCACCGCCGAAGGGCCTCAGTTGGAAGCGGTCGTCGGCCATCTCGTCCATCCTGAGACGGCGTTAAAAACGGCCGATTTGCACCACCTCGCCCAGACAGGAGCGGGCAACGGCGACTATCCTAATTTACGCACGGTCGGCAACTTCATCATTTGGCGCGATTTTTGGCTGCATCCGTTATATAATAAAAAGCAGGATTTAATGCTCGGCATTTTTGGCATCCGCGCCCGCGCTGAAGAGCCGGATTTGAGCGAAGAAGAGACGGCCGTTTTTAGTCGGCTCATCCACCAAGCGGAGTCGGCCTTAGAAGACCGCATCCTGCAGCAAGAGGTATTCGTCACCGTCGAAGGGTTGTTGCCCGAAATTTCAGCCTTGCAGCAACGGCGGCGCAAAGCGGCGTTTGGCGGCCTGCCCATCCTCACCGCCGAAGATACGCCGCATGACGATTTGCTCACAGATGATCCCGCCTTCAGCAAGATGGTCAAAGATGCGCTTTCCCATTATTGGGGCGGCCCCAAATTAACGGACAGCCCACTCATACGGCTAAAGATCGTACAACGGGCGTTGAAAGATCATGATACGCCGCAGAACGCGCTCCGCGCCACGCTGGTAGACGCGATAGAGCTGCAAAAGCCTGAAAGTCAGCGCAGTATGACCACCAGCGAGTGGATTTTGTACAATATATTGGAACTGAAATTCCTACAAGGCAAACGGGTACGGGATGTCGCCCGCCGCCTAGCGATGAGTGAATCCGATCTATACCGCAAACAGCGGATAGCGATTGAAAATGTAGCCCAAAGCATGAGCCAAATGGAAGAGGCGATCATTAATAATGAAGCATCTTCTCAATAAATCGTGAACAAGACTTGACAAATTTCATCAGCACCTTATTTTACACGAGTACCATTAGGAAAATTTGTCAAGTCTCCCCAGAATACTGAGAAGATACATAATGAACAATAAATAATGTGACTGGTACTTACCGGGTGCCAGTCACCTGACGGATACTTAATTATGTTCAGATATCAAGATAATATTTTACATTGTGAGAAGGCGGCGTTGACGGCCGTTTCGTCCCAGTTCGACACCCCGACATATATTTATAGCCAAGCCGCTTTGCGCCAAAATGCACAGGCGTATTTGGATGATAATCCAGCCCTTGTCTGTTACGCCATCAAAGCGAATGGCAATCCAGCCATTATTCGTCTATTAGGCAACTGGGGAATGGGAGCCGATGTGACCAGCGGCGGCGAACTGTTTTTGGCGCAACATGCGGGCATTCCGGCCGAAAAAATTATCTACTCTGGTGTGGGCAAGCTGGAGAGCGAAATTGAGACGGCGATCAATGCCGGCGTTCGCGCTCTCCATGTGGAATCGGAGATGGAATTGCATTTGATTGCGGAGACGGCGGCACGATTGGGACGGAAAACGGCCGTCGGCATCCGTATCAACCCCAATATCTACGCCAAAACCCACCCCCATATCAGCACGGGCACGCACGGGCATAAATTTGGGGTGACGTGGGAAGTCGGTCACCGTCTCTACCAGTTCGCCGCCGAACATGAATGGCTCACCCCAGTCGGCATGGCGGTACATATCGGTTCCCAAATTCAGGATGTGGAGCCGTATGTGAAAGCGTCCCAATTTCTGGTCAAACAGGCGGACAGCTTGGCGGCTGAGGGGATTCAACTCCGCTATTTAGACATCGGCGGCGGTTTGGGGATCAAATATGATGATCCCTTCGCCTCACCGCAAGAATTGATTTTGGAGTGGAAAACAACCGTCTCTGCCCCAATTTTGAACGGGGGATATGAATTGGTCATGGAACCCGGCCGTTCCATCGTCGGCACGGCCGGCGTGCTGTTGACAGAGGTCATCTACACAAAAAAACAGGGGGAAAAGATGTTCGTCATCGGCGATGCGGCAATGAACGATCTGCTGCGCCCCAGCCTGTACGACGCTGTCCATCCGATATTGCCCGTCGAGCAGGCGGCTGAAAAGGTGGAGACGGTCATCGATCTCGTTGGCCCCGTATGTGAAACGACTGATTGTTTAGCGAAAGATCGCGCTATCCCCCTGCCCCAGCGAGGTGACCAATTGGCGTTGATGCACGCGGGCGCATATGGGTTCAGTATGGCTTCTAATTATAACGGCCGTCTAAAACCAGCCGAACTGCTCATCAACGGCGACGAAATCCATCTCATCCGCAAACGGGAAACGGTGGAGGCGTTGCTGTAATGGGACACGGATTGCGCTGATGAACACGGATAAAATCAGGGGATGGTTCATTTTGCTTTACAGGCCGTAGAGTAGAAGATGATAGAACGCAGATGACGCAAAGTATCAGGATAAATCAGAAATAATCCGCAAATTTTGCAGATTAGCGCAGATTGAATGTTTTTATCTGCGTTAATCTGCGAAGTCTACGGACAATTTCTTGTACATGGTACAAAAATATCGCTGATAGGGTGGTATTCATAATCCTGAAAACTTGCATCCTATTAATCAGCGAAATCAGCGCAATCCGTGTACCCTTTCATAAAATAACCAATTATGTACCCAGAAGATAGAGTTCTCATCGCCCCATTACCCGATCCAGCTGATTTTGCGCTTTTAGTGAAGCATGGCTGGTATCGCATCCCGCAGCGGCATATGCCAAAAGGGGTGTATGCTGAGTATTTTGCTTTCTATTTCAACGGCCGTTTTCACGATCAAAAGTGGGCAATCCATTATTACGCGCCCCGTCTGGGGCATGAGTTGACGACACGACGCGCCCTTCTTCCCCATCAGCCCGACCATCCCCGCGCTGATAATCTGTATTATAAAGTGCAATTGGGGGAACTACGGCCGTTGTCTACTCCCATCGTCAGTCTCCATTGGCGGCGTATCACCTTTATTCACACCACTTGGGATCGGTTTCAAGATGCAGCCGAGATCAACGACCTTTATCTTGATGGAGAAGAGTATGTCAACCGTCAATTTGCCGCCTTGAAAGAGGGTGTGCATCCTGCCAATTTGTATAAAATCAAAGAAAATAGATCACCATATTATAGTAATGGTAGCTATAATGCGGACAGCTTCGCACGCGGATTATATTTATAACAGCACCTCGTAAGGCCACCTTGTAAGGTCATCTTTATAGTTGATGGGATGCAGGTTTTCAGGATTGTCAGGATGAACGCCGATTTTTTTATTTTATCTGCGTTTACCCTGACAATCTGCGTTATCTGCGTCCTATTAACCGCTTCTAACGTATCTTCTCAATAAATCGTGGACAAGACTTGACAAATTTCCCTATGAAATTTGTCAAGTCTCCCCAGAATACTGAGAAGATACCTTCTAACTTATGCAGTTCAACACGCTTATCAATGACATTGATAAAAAGTTGCCCGCATCTCCGTTTATACGGCCGCATGGCAGTTTGCTCATCATGGCTGGATTGCCCGGCGCAGGCAAATCGTCCATCGTCAAACAGTTGGCCGCGTGGTGTGATTTCGTCGTCATTCAGACAGACAGCGTGCGGAAATGGACGAGCGACAACCCTAATTACAGCATCGGCGGTACCGCTTCCGTGTACGATATTTGTTATGCCCTCATCGCCAAACGATTACGGCATGGCGAGCGGGTCATCTTTGATGCCACCAATTATTTGCAAGCACGCCGCCAGCGAGCGATGGATTTAGCCGGATTAGAAGGGTCAGCCTTAGCCATCTGCCGCGTGCAAGCGTCTCAACAGGAGACGTATAAACGGTTGGCGGCACGCGAGCAAGAACGGGAACTGTCAACCTCCGATGCCGATTGGGTCGTCTACCAATGGATGGTCGAACAGCAAGAGCCGTTGACCGCTCCCCATCTCATTCTCGACAGCAGCGACACCCCCGCACTCACCTTAGCGCATGAACTATACAGATATTGGATGAAAGCGGAAGAAGATACTCCACAAAAACAGAAATAACCTGAAAACCCGCACACTTGCTGCTTGCAGCCTTGCCCGCCTTATGAAACAAGCAACCTTACTCTACAACCCAATGGCTGGACGATCCAAAATGATGGGGATCGCCAATTTAGCCGCCGATGGGTGGCGGGTGGACGGCTGGAGTGTCACTATCCATCCCACAGAAGGGGCGGGACATGCAACGACGCTGGCGAGAGAGGCGGCTGAAGCAGGACATCAGCTATTGCTGGCGATGGGGGGGGACGGCACATTAGGCGAAGCGGCCAACGGGTTGATCGGCTCAAAAACAGCGTTAGGGGTGCTGCCAACGGGGACGGCTAACTCGTTTGCGGTAGAGTTAGGCTTGCCTCTGCCCCGTCGGTTTAATGATAATTCCTTATTGAAGGCGAATAATGCATTGCGAAACGGCCGTATTCACAAGATGGATGTCGGTTATTTAGAGAGCAGGACGGAAGAGGGAATTCATTTTTTGCTCTGGGTGGGGATCGGCATTGACAGTATGGTGGTTGAGCATGTCGAGCCGCGCTCCAAATGGTTACGCCGCTTTGGGCGCAGCGGCTATATCGCCAAAGGGTTGCTCGCCCTGCCTCATATTACCCCGTTCGAAGCTGAAATTGAGATAGACGGCCGTTTTTACAACGGCCGTTATATGCAAATTTTGATCAGCAATTGCCGTCGGTACAGCGGCAGCTTCAATCTCAGCCCGCGTGCCGCTTTAGATGATGGAAAGTTTCAGATATGGCTCTTCACTAAAGAGCAGCTTCCCCATCTGGCTGAATATCTGTGGCGAACGCGGACGAGCGATCTGGTCGATCTGGAAAATCTTACGATGATAAACGGCCGTTCCATCACCATCCATACTGCCGCCCCAACGCTCTGTCAGGCAGATGGAGATCAGCACGGCACAACCCCTCTGCGCTGTCATCTCAAACCGCAAGCGTTACGCATCCTCGTCCCCCCCTCCATACCAGAAGGGTTGTTCACCGTGTACAAGAAATTGTCCGCGGATTTTGCAGATTAGCGCAGATTGCATGTTTTTATCTGCATCAATCGTATCTTCTCAGTATACTGGGAAGACTTGACAAATTTCCCTATGAAATTTGTCAAGTCTTGTCCACGATTTATTGAGAAGATACTCAGCCATTATCCAAATTGACCACAAAGAGACGAAGAACACGAAGTTTTTTAAGATTTTCTTTGTGATCCTTGCTTCTTTGTGGTGAAATAATTGATAGGCTGAGTAGTTACCTTTCATCCGTTGTTGTCACCCCCAAATAACGATTAAAAAATAGAAACCCCCGTTACTGTCGTGAACAACTCCAACGCCTTCGTCCCAGCCAGCGAATTCCCCGTATCATTTAACCCTGGCGACCAAACGCAAACGGAGAATTTACCCGGCATCACTGCCAAAATGCCGCCGCCGACACCACTTTTCCCCGGCAGGCCGACACGATACGCAAAATCGCCGACAGAATCGTAGGTGCCGCAGGTAAGCATAAGCGATTTGATATATTTAGCTTGATTCGCTTGGACAACCGCTTCCCCATTCTGCAATAAACGCCCTTTATTTGCCAAAAACAGCCCCGCCCGTGCCACATCACTACAACTCATCGCCAACGAACAATGATGGAAATACGCATCAAGAACGTCAACTGGCTCGTTTTGCAGATTGCCAAAACTTTTGATGAAATTTGCCAGCGCGATATTGCGATATCCTGTTATTTTTTCTGAATGAGCAACGGCCGTGTCAAACTCAATTTCCTCATTATCTGCCAATTGCCGCACAAAATCGCGCACTGTCCGCTGGGCATTATGCAAATGGGAGAGAATGATATCCGTCACCACCAACGCGCCCGCATTGATGAAGGGATTGCGCGGAATCCCGTTTTCGTATTCCAATTGCACCAATGAATTGAACGCTGTTCCTGACGGCTCCCGCCCGATACGCTGCCAAAGGCCTTCCCCTTCAAGCTGCATTGCTAATGTCAGCGTGAACAGTTTTGAAATACTTTGGATCGAAAATTTCTCAGCCGCATCCCCAACTTGAAACAGATCGCCATCAGTCGTACAAACGGCCATCCCAAATTTTGTGATAGGGACTCGTGCCAATTCAGGGATGTAATCGGCCACACGGCCGTGTCCCAAAAACGGCTGCACCCGTTCATAAATATCCTCTATTATCGCTTTATAATTCATAATTCATCCTGCGGTTTATTGTGGAACAACTTCCCATAAATAAAACCCGAAACTTCCATCTGTCATCCCCCCATCTTCACGAGGGCAGGCTCTGCGAAGGCAGGGATCCACAGTCTGGAAAATCACAGATTCCCGTCTAAAAGAGTTTACCCTCACGAAGTGCCTGTCCTCACGAAGGTGGGGATGGGGGACAGAATGACAACTTTTACAATTAAATAAATCCTCGTTCCTAAGAGATTGTTTTAAGCTGCGCCAAAACGTTCAACAAAATAGTAGAACGCGGATTTTCTTTCTTTGATCCGCATTTATCCGCGTAATCTGCCTCCACCCACGTTATTTTGCAATGGTAATTAGGGTATGGTTCATTTTATGCGAGGCGATCTTTACAGTTTAAAGGCGACCACAAGGGTCGCCCCTACGATTTCCTTCCTGCAGGGGCAATTCGCTGAATCGCCCAACACAAGATAAATTGTAAAGATGATTCTCTCTGTTTTAAATCATGGCAACCAGTGTCCGATTTTCAAGAACTGAACAGCCCTGCCCAATCTACTAAAATTGGTAGATTATGAATGGATAAAACAGCCATTTTCCTTCATACTTCCCCTAGTAGTAAAAACAGATATTCGACATGGTTCATTTTATGCGAAATAATCTTTACACTTTGTGGGCGGGCATAAGGCCGCGCCCCTACAATTTACTCCTATAGGGGCGATTTTTATGGTTGCCCAATCACGCAACAACTGTAAAGATGATTTTCACCATTTTGAAGTATCTTCTCAAAAAGTTGGGGACATGAGTACAATGGATTGGGAAAAGAACAGATTTACCCGACTGACGCAATTTGTTCCTTCCTTAAGGCCATTCATGAAAAATAATTACACGTTTGTCATTCCCGTGAAGACGGGAATCCATATGTTTTCGAGGAATGGATTCCCAGACTGTGGATTTCTGCCTTCGCAGAGCCTGCCCTCATGAAGATGGGGGAATGACAATTTGAAGTTCCGCAAGTTATTAAATTCTCGTTCCTTATTATACCTGCAAAGGAGACAAAATGTTCAAAAAATTACTCTTGTTTATCGTATTATTGATTTTACCCGCGCTCGCATGTAGTTACTCTTCAGCCAATATCTCCAGTGCCAAAATGGCACGAGATAGCGACGGTAACGATGTGACAACCGTTTTTAAGGGTGAGGATACCTTTTATGCTATTGTTGAACTGGCAAACGCGCCTGATGATACATCAGTAAAAGTCGTATGGACGGCCGTAGCTGTTGAAGGTGCTGATCCAGACACCTATCTTGACGAGTATGTATTCGCCAATAGTGAAGACGGCATATTAACATTCAATATAGAAAATGACAGCTTGTGGCCTGTCGGCCGTTACAAAGCTGATGTTTATCTTAATGATGAATTAAACCAAACACTCGAATTTGAGGTTAAATGACAGCCTCTTCATCTATGATCCCCATAAACGGCTCGGGACCGTAGTCACAATAAGGCCATTTCTAAATTTAAATCATCCAAAACTTTGATTGTCATTCCCCATCCCCACCTTCGTGAGGATAGGGAATGACAAACATATAATTATTTTTCATAAATGGCCGTATCTTCTCAATAAATCGTGGACAAGACTTGACAAATTTCATCAGCACTTTATTTTACACGAGTACCATTAGGAAAATTTGTCAAGTCTCCCCAGAATACTGAGAAGATACAAATGGCCTAACATAAATACGGCAATTATACCCATTATAATCATAGGGCAATTACACCCTCATCTTTTACTAGGGCGATTGCAACCTCGCCTTAATTCGTGATCGAAAATCGAAAAAACCGATCACGAAATACGATCACGACAATCATAACGCATCAATTCCCCGCAATTCACATATTATGTCAATTGCGAAGCTGCTAAAAACGGTGTAAATTTGGAATTTAACAGTGTGATTTGGAGGTTGCAATCGCCCTAATTATAATCAATGGTGGTAACTACTCAGCCATTATCCAAATTAACCACAAAGACACGAAGAACACGAAGTTTTTTGAGATTTTCTTTGTGATCCTTGCTTCTTTGTGGTGAAACGAGTGATAGGCTGAGTAGTTACTAATGGCGTTTTTCGGTATTTTTCGTCTTGCCATCAGCCGACGACACGCAACTCTCGTGTCATTGTGGTTAAACATTCCGCGCCAACGGCCGTTATCACCATATCATCCTCAATCCGCACCCCGCCGCGACCGGGTAAGTAGATTCCCGGCTCAACCGTAAACAGTTCCCCCACCGTCAACGGCTCCACATTCCCCTCCATCATAAACGGCGGCTCATGGATTTCTATCCCCAATCCATGCCCTGTGCGATGGATGAAAAAATCACCGTATCCCGCTTCGACGATGGCTGAACGAGCGGCGCGATCAACATCCCGCCCCGTTGCTCCCAATCCAGCGGCGGTCTTGCCACGTTCGTTAGCCAGTTGAACTGCGTGGTAAACGGCTGTCAACTCCTCATCAATCTCCCCCGCCGCAAACGTGCGCGTAATATCCGATGGATACCCATCCACATACACCCCCCAATCAATCACCAGCAAATCTCCCTGCTGGATGGGACGATTAGTTGGCACAGCATGGGGAGAAGCCCCATTTTCGCCAGCAGAAACGATGGGGCCAAAGGCGATACTGTCGGCCCCTTGTTCAAAGAGAAATTGGGTCAACAATGCTGCGATCTGCTTTTCCGTCTGCCCGATGCTAATACACGGGATCAACAGTTCCATCCCTGCCTCAGCCACAGCGATGGCTTTTCGCACCGCCGCGATCTCATCCGCATCTTTGCGGATTCGCAAAGCGGAAAGGATTGATTCAGCATGAACGATTTGCATATCAGGCGCGTATCTTTGCAGCAACGATACCTCCATCACCCGCATATGCAACGCTTCTACGCCGAGTGATGCGCCTGATAATTGCAAATCGGCGCACGCTTTTTGGAACGCGCCCGCATATCCATCCTCATCCGTCCACTCAAAAATACGGTCAGCGGGAATGCCCGCCGCCTCCGCTTTCATCGCTTCTAAATTGGGGATAATAATAGCAGGATCGTCATCGGCGAAGTAAAACAAAATAATCGGCCGTTCGCTCAAATGAGAGTGAATTCCGCTAAGGTAAACCATATTAGGGCCGGGAACAACAGCGATCCCATCCAGATCATGCGCCGCAATCAGCCCTGACAATTTATCTAATCGCAAAGTATTCATAATAGTAAAGATAGAGATAGAGGTAGAGATAGAGATTTTTCCCTCCAGTTTCTCACTCCGATAACAAATTGATGCGATCTGAATGGCCGTCAATCGCTACCTCTAAAATTGTGTATTCCCAATTTCCTGCCGTCTTTACGGCTTGCACATAAAGCGTCCCTTTCCCATTTGGGCCAGAAAGCGGAATGGAAATCTCGGCATCGCCAGAACTATCATTGACATTGACAGAGCCAGAAAAGAACATCCCCGTATCAATCGGTTGGCCGAGCGCGTCAATCACTTCGGCATTATTGCTGGCGGCGGTGACGGCATCTTGGTAAACGGCCGTTGACTTCATCGAGTTCAACCCAAACGCAATCGAGCCAGCGACAGCACCAAAAACAAGTACACAACAGACAAATATAATAGCCGAAATACCAAAAACCATCTTGAGCAGTGAAGTTGTACCCTTTTTACTCTTCTCCTCAAACTGTTTCATATCATGTTCAAATTGAATTTTATCATCCGAGAAATCGTTCATACGCCACCTCACATTATCCAATAAAAACATTCAATCTGCGCTGATCTGCGAAATCTGCAAATCATTCTTTTCTGGTTTATCCAGATTAGGATAAACGCAGATAAAATAGAAGAAATCTACTTTGCACTATCCTGTCACATCATTTAGTACCGCAACTACAACGCGGATATCTTCGCCCGCGGATTTTGCGGATGAACGCAGAGCGGGGAAAGAAAATCCGCATTCTATAAAAGAGTCTGCGCCCATCCTAAAAATCCCGAAAATCTGCGTCCCGTCCCTCTCTTAAATCTCCACTGCCATCGCTCCTTCAGCGATAGAGACTTCCAACACAGCATCCTCACCGCGCAAAACGATGATATTCTCACCATCATCATCTTCAATGACATCGGCAATGATCGTTTCGCCCGTCTCGAACGTCCCTGACAGCACCGCATCCGATAAGCGGTCTTCAATGCTGGTTTGGATGAGACGACGCAACGGCCGTGCGCCAAATTCATCATCATGCCCATGTTCAGCCAGCCACGCCTTCGCCTCGTCCGTCGTGTCCAGCGTCAATCCATGCTCGGCCAAGCGCTCGTTCACCTCGCCCAAAATGATGTCCACGATATACCGAATATCTTCCAACTTCAATTGACGGAAAACGACAATATTATCTATCCGATTGACAAATTCAGGCTTAAACGCCTTTTTCAACTCATCCATCAACGTTTTACGCATGTCAGCATAATTTTCATCTTCGGTCATCGCGCTGTTTTGTTGGAAACTAAAGCCCAAATTGGGGCCGTGACGGATCGTATCTGCACCGATATTGGAGGTCATAATGATGATCGCATTACGGAAATCGACCTTATTCCCTTTCGCATCCGAAAGCTGTCCCTCTTCCATAATTTGCAAAAGCAGATTAAACACATCAGGATGCGCTTTTTCAATCTCATCAAAAACGACAATGGAATACGGCCGTCTACGCACACTTTCCGTCAATTGCCCCGCATCATCATATCCCACATATCCGGGAGGGGAGCCGAGCATACGCGAAACCGTATGCCGTTCCATAAATTCAGACATATCCAACTGCACCAACGCCTCTTCACTGCCAAACAAGAATTTAGCCAATGATTTGGTCAACTCCGTCTTGCCCACGCCTGTCGGGCCTAAAAAGACAAAGGAACCGATGGGGCGATCTGGGCTTTTTAGCCCGGCGCGGGCGCGACGGACTGCTTTAGAGATACTCTCAATCGCTTCCTGCTGTCCCACAATCGTCTTTTTCAACTCCTCTTCCATCTTCAACAGGCGGGCGGACTCTTTGGCGGTGAATTGATAAACAGGAATGCCCGTCCACATCGCCAATACTTCGGCAATATCATCAGCGGTCACACTGATGTCGGAGCCGGTCGCGCCGCCGGCACGCAACTGATTAAGCTGTGCTTGGATTTCAACTTCGCGCCCTTTCACTCTCTCCAAATCCGCTTCACGGCCGTCTTTCTTGGCTGCCACCCGCGCATCACGCAATTCGCGCAGCTCATCATACGCCTCACGAATATCGGCTGGCTGCGGCACGCGGTACATACGCACACGAGACGCGCCCTCATCGATCAAATCAATCGCCTTGTCAGGCAAAAAGCGGTCAGTCACATAACGGGATGAAAGGGTAACAGCCGCTTCTATCGCCTCATCGCTGATAGAAAGGCTGTGATGCTGCTCATACGCATATTTAATCCCTTTCAAAATCTGAACCGCCTCATCCTCATTTGGCTCCTCCACCGTCACCGGCTGAAAACGACGTTCCAACGCGGCATCACTCTCGATGTATTTGCGGTATTCGTCCAATGTCGTCGCGCCAATACATTGCAACTCCCCCCGCGCAAGAGCGGGTTTGAGGATATTCGCCGCATCAACAGAACTGCCCGCCGCCCCTGCGCCGACAAGCATATGCAGCTCATCAATGAACAAAATGCTGTCGCTATTTTGTATCTCGCTGATGATCCGTTTCATCCGCTCTTCAAATTGGCCGCGATACATCGTGCCGGCAACAAGGCTACCCACGTCCAATTGAAGGACACGCTTACCATGAAGGGATTGGGGAACACGGCCGTTGATAATCCGTTGCGCCAACCCTTCAATAATCGCCGTCTTGCCTACTCCCGGCTCACCCACCAACGCAGGATTATTCTTCGTCCGCCGCGCCAACACTTGGATAACACGCTCGATCTCCATCTTACGACCAATAACAGGATCAAGTTTATTTTCATCAGCCAACGCCGTTAAATCAGTCGCCATCTGGTCAACCATCGGCGTGTCGCTCTTCTCTTTTTTCCTATTTTTCTTTTTCTTTTGCTTGCGCCCGCTACCGCCCGCCATCACCTTCTCATGCGGGTCTTGCTTCAATTTAAGTTTCGTCTCCGTCCGCACCTTCTCAGCCGAGATATTGAATTCGCGCAGCACATTCATCCCCGCGCTGCTGCCCTGACGAACCATAGCCAACAAAAGATGTTCTGTACCGACGTAATGCTGCCCCAATTGACGCGCTTCCTCAACCGCCAACTCTAAAATACGTTTCATATCGGGGGAAAGTTCCACATTTGTATACGGCGTGCGTCTGCCCGCTACTGACGACCTCTCAACAGCTTTTTGAACAGAAGTAACATCCAATCCCAACTTTCGCAGCACATCACCAGCAATGCCGCCATCTTCACGGAGCAAACCAGTGAGCAAATGCTCACTGCCAATATAGGTATGGTTCATCCGTTCCGCTTCCTCTTGTGCAAATCCCAGCACGCGGCGCGCCCGTTGTGTAAATCGTCCCCAATTTTTTGATGCATTCATGTATGATTACCTCAATGAAAATATGTGTAGAATCGTAACGACTAAGGAATAAGGACATGGTTCAAATTAGGGTAAATCATCTTTACAGTTATTGCGTGATTGGGCGACCATAAAAGTCGCCCCTACGGGAATAAATTGTAGGGGCGCGGCCTTGTGCCCGCCCTCAACCTGTAAAGATCATCTTGCGTAAAATGAACCATGTCAGAATAAGGATTAAATAGTAACTTCTCAAAAAGTTGGGGGCATGATTACAGCTAATTAGGAAAGGAACGAATTTACTCGACTGACGTAATTTATTCCTTTCCTAATTGATTGTAATCACCCCGAAATATTGAGAAGATAGTATCTTCTCAGTATTCTGGGGAGACTTGACAAATTTTCCTAATGGTACTCATGTAAAATAAAGTGCTGATGAAATTTGTCAAATCTTGTCCACGATTTATTGAGAAGATACAGAAAATACATTAAATACTATCCTAAACTTCAATTTGTCATTCCTAAATTGTCCAGCAATAAAAATTGCCTGAACGATGCCCCATTAAAACACAAAACGTGAAACAAAACTACGATTTATCGCAGTTGTTTCACGTTTCACGCTTACTATTAACATTTACGCTTTATGCCAAGCGTCTATTCAGATTGTTCACCTGATTCTTCAGCAACAACTTCTGCTTCCACCGCTTCAACTACTTCCACTTCTGTCTCTTCTGTTTGACCTATAGCCATGTTCCCAGCCGCTGCCATATCTGCTTCCAGATATTTGTCGGAGGAGACCTGCTTGATGCTCAACCCAATTTGACGTTTACGGGGGTTGATGCGAATGACGCGAACAGCGACCATTTCTGATGCCTTTACGATTTCACGCGGATGTTCCACATGAGCATCAGACAGTTCAGATATATGAATCAAGCCGACCAATCCATTATCATCATTAATACGGGCGAAAACGCCGTATGATGCAATTTTTGTAATTTTGGCTTCCACAAGTTGGCCGACTTTGTATTCATCAGCAACCAATGTCCACGGATCAGGCTGTAATTTTTTGAGGCTGAGAGCAAGACGTTGTTTATCTTTATCAATGCTCAATACAGCAACTTTAATTTTATCGCCTGTTTTCAAAACGGCTGACGGGTGATTGATACGTTTCCAGCTTAATTCAGAAACGTGGACAAGTCCTTCCATACCGCCAATGTCTACAAATGCGCCAAAGTCGGCCAAATGAACAACTGTACCTTCGCACACATCCCCTTTGGAAAGGGTCGTCATCAAATCTTTACGTTTGGCGGCACGCAATTCACGCATCGCTGCCCGTTCGGACATAATAATACGGCGTTGCTCATGGTCAACTTCAATAATTTTAACATCCATCATCTTACCAACGAGCTTATTGATCTCTTCTTTGCTCTGACGACGACGTTGTAATTGAGATTTAGGTAAGAATCCGCGTAAATGCCCGATTTCTGTAAGCAAGCCGCCGCGATTTACCCCCAACACACGACATTGACACAAGGTTTTGTTTTCCTTGTATTCAGCGATAGTCATCCACTCCTGCTCCTGCAAAGCCTGTGTGTACGACAGAATGATGCTGTTTTTCTTGCCTTCGGGGTCAACCACAAATACGGTGACCTCTGCATCCTCGCATAATTTAGCGCGTGTCTCCTCATCCATATCGTCTAATTCAGCAGCGGGAATGATCCCCTCTGATTTAGCCCCAATATCTATGAGTACTTCATTTTCGCGGTCACGGACGACGATCCCATCACGGAGTTCGCCAGCAGCGGGTACATACAACTCTTCGGTTAGGAGAAAGTCCATCGGATGGGCTTCCTTAATATCAACGGTTTCTTCTAAAATTTCTTCACTCAAAATTAAATTCCTCTTCTCTCTATTCTATTTTCTACACAAGGCAGAATTGGGGCAGATTATACTGGGTTTAAGGGGAGAGGCAAAAGATAAATGAGGCGCAGATTAAAGAGTAACTGATGTCCAGAAAATCGTTCTAAAAACAGAAAATGGGATGCGGTAATCGGATTTAGGGTGATTGGCTGAGTCGTCCCTGCAAAAAATGAATTATCCTTGTTGAATTGGCAGCGACACCGTAAACATACTGCCCTCATTTTTAACGCTTTCCACCACAATCGTTCCCTGATGTGCTTCTACTAACTGTTTGGCAATCGCCAACCCCAATCCTGCCCCTGCGCCGCCGGCGTGGGAGCGGGAAACATCTCCGCGCCAAAAGCGATCAAAAATATATGGCAATTCCTCTGGGGAAATGCCTTCGCCGGTGTCATGGATGGAGATAACGGCCGTCTCTCCCCCATCCCATCCAGCAAACATCTCAATCCGCCCGCCCGCAGGCGTATGACGCAACCCATTGGCGACCAAATTGCTAAACACCTGATCCAATCGTCCCGCGTCCCCTTCGATCATAAGCGGGGCTGTTGATTCATCAACAAACAGCCGCAACGCAACCCCTTTGCTCTCTGCCTGACCAGAAAAGCTCGTCCGTACATCACGTAGCACATCGATCACATCTAACGACTCCATCTGTAAAGATAATTGACCTGCCTCCGCTTTGGAAAGCGTGTGCAAATCGCCCACCAGCCGTGCCAATGTGCGGGTTTCATCCAATGTGGCCTCAATATGGGCGGGGGATGGATCGTACACACCGTCCAAGATTCCTTCTAAATTGCCCTGAATAATGTGCAAAGGGGTGCGTAATTCGTGGGCGACGTCGGCCGTAAGATTGCGCCGTTGCTCATCGGCACGCTGCAACTCGATGATCATATGGTTAAACGCGCTGGCAAGATGGGCGAACTGTCCCCGTTTGCCCGTTTCTGGCACGCGAGTTGTCAAATCGCCGTCAGCGACCGCGTCGGCGGCACTCATCACATCAGATAACGGGGTAGCCACACGACGGAATGCCCGCCCCGCTAACCCAATCGCCAATAACGGCAACATAAAGACCAAACTGCAACTGCCCAGCAAAAACATAGCTGGCGGGCGATGGTCTATCGTGCTGCCCTCTTTCATCCGCATCAATACCATGCCAGCGATCCCCATCGCGCCCAACAACAGCACGGTCATCATGCCAAACAGGAACAGTAAGCCAACAAACATGCTCCATCGTTTGCGCTTCCAATCAGACGGGATATGTTTGCTCCAATCGGGGGGAGTGCATTTTTTGCGGGGATGTTTCATGCGGAAACCTCATCATTAAAGCGATAACCGATGCCATAAACGGTGAGGATATAGGTCGGATTGCTGGGATCAGGTTCCAGTTTGTGACGCAGATTTTTGATATGCGCGTCCACACTGCGATCATAGCCATCGTGGGTGTAACCGTGCAATTTGCTCAATAGCTGCTGTCGGCTGAGGGCTTGACCTGGATGTTGGGCGAAGATGGTGAGCAGGTTGAATTCAATACGGGTGAGCTGCAAGGTGCTGCCGTCTCTAAAGGCACGACGGCCGTCTATATCAATTTCCAACGCCCCTGTCCGAATGATGCTGCTATGGCGCACGCCCCCTTTCGCCCGCCGCAAAACTGCTCGCACACGAGCGACCAATTCACGCGGCGAAAATGGTTTGATGATGTAATCATCCGCGCCCAACTCTAACCCAATCAGCCGATCTGTCTCATCCACGCGGGCGGTGAGCATGATAATCGGCACATCAGAATCGCGGCGGATATGACGGCATACGTCAAGCCCATCCATGCCGGGCAAATTCAAATCCAGCACGATGAGGTCGGGCTTATCGCGGCGGAAAATGGATAGGGCTGTGGAGCCGTCAACGGCCGTTTGCACCCTAAACCCGCTCCGTTCCAAATAATCACGCGCCAGTTTACTGATTTTAGGTTCGTCATCTACGACGAGAATTAATTTATTCATTGTTAAGTTTGCAGGTTTACAAGCAACATACCTGCAACCTGCATACTTGTTCACCTGCATACCTGCTACTTATCAGGTGACTTTTCGCTATCTTCATCATCAGCTACCCAACGCGGCTCTTGATTTTCATCATGCTTTTGATGCCACATCCATGGCGGGCCGCAACGGCGGCCTGATTTGCCTTTGCCACATTTATGAAAGCCGCAGCGTTTGCCAAAAATTGCAAACAAACCGCCAATTAAGAGAAACGGTATCAAACATTTCAACAACATCCCAAATAGGGAGAAGTGTCCCATCGAATGACGGCCGTAACCGTGTTCGTATCCATAACTGTGTCCATAACGGCCGTGTGATTCCATCCCATTCATATATGAAGGCGGCGCAACCCGTTCTACCGCGCCCTCTTCACCACTCACCGATTGTTGCCCTGCCATATATCCCTGTGTCCACGCCTCTTGCGCCACCGAAGCTGAGTTGCCGTGATTGCGTCCCAAAAATACCATCGCCCCAAACAGATGGATGATTAACATAAACAATAGTCCGAATCCAATTACTTTTTTCATCTAATTTTTACACTCCTTATCAAAATTTTAATGCGCTCAAATGCGCCATCCAATACTTGAGTATAATAATGACGCAAACCTGTGAAGAAATTATGAATTTGTGTGGGAGAAGTGATGCAGAGTTACAAAATCTACATCACCCTTTCCCGTTTATGCCGTTCTTCCCTTCACCCACGGCCACGCGCCAACGGTGATATTGCGCCGTTGGAAGAAAGCAATTGCCAAGCTGGGTTTTTGATTTCAATTATGCTCATTGCGGCGGTTAATTAAAAAACTGGACGAATTATCGCGAGGTGATGTTGTCCTTTTGCGGCAGCTTATCACTGAAATGTATGGGGAGTGAGGGGTAAAAGAATACGCACTCCCTCTCTGTTATTTGTTGCGGGAATCGGAATTCCCGCAACGCTCCACCAGATAGGTATCAAGAATTCCGATTCCCGATACAGGCGGCGTAAAATGCCGACATGGTTCAAAATGGTTGAAAATCATCTTTACAGTTGTTGCGTGATTGGGCGACCATAAAGGGGCGACCACAAGGGTCGCCCTACAGGAGTAAACTGTAGGGGCGCGGCCTTGTGCCCGCCCACAACCTGTAAAGATCATTTCGCATAAAATGAACCATGTCAAAATGCCATTATTTGCGTCATTATAACACACGCACCAAAGTGCGACGCACCTGAAGGTGCGTCGCACTTTATATCATGTCATTTTGGCTTTTGTCCACGGCCATGTGCCGACGGTGATGTCGCGCTGTTGGAAGAAGACAATTGCCAAGCCGAAAGAGATGAGCATAACGGCCGTCAACAACAACACATCCCCCGCCGCCTGCCCTTCCACAAGACCATGTTCTGTGGCATCGAAGTAATGGAAAAGGGAGAACGTCTGCACCAATTCCAACGATTCGACCATGCCCGCTAAATTATTGCCCAAGTAGCTGACGACGATAATGACCGTTGCTATCATCGAAGCGATCCGCCGTCGCGGAGTGATCGTGCCTAAAAAGAGACTGATCAATGCCAATGAGGTGACGAGCGGCCACATACTTATTACCGCAAGGGCAAGATCGAGCGGCGTAACGGCTATATCCGTTTTCACCTTGCCCTCAATCGCTATCAGTGCCGCCGCCGACCCAGCAGACACAACCAGTATAATCAAGAAAAGCGAGAGTGCCATTGCCGCCGCTTTTACAGTCACAATCTGCCAACGGGGGATGGGCAGGGCGACGATGAGTTCTAAACGGCCGTCTTCCTCTTCACCCGCCAGCGTCCCCGTGCCGTTGATTACCGCATAAACGCTCATGACAATAGGGATCATATTCGTCGTCGAGGAGGCCATATACGCCTCAAATGTTCCCATATTCATCCCCATTGCCTGATAAATTGCCAAATCCATCAACTCCTGCATATCCTCCATCAAGCTGGCAAATTCAGGATACATCCCAATATACACCACTGGCAGCAACATAAGCCCAATTCCCCAGCCGATGATGCCGTTGCGCCGCACGCGCATTTCGTGCAAAAATAACCTAAGCATGTCCCTCTCCTTTGCCATAATACGCGAGGAAAATATCTTCCAGCGAGACGGCTTCTATGTCGATATTGGTGACGGTGTAAGCAACGGCCGTTGTCAACACCGCGTTCAAATTTTCCCGAATCTCCAGCATGACAACATTGCCGTCCCGCCTAAGCTCCGTCACCCCGTCCAGCACGAACGCATCGGCGGGGGGGATGGTTCCAAACGTGAACTGCACCCGTTGGAACTGCTGCCTTATCAACTCTTCCACCCGCTTCACAGCGACCAATTGCCCTTCGCGGATGATGCCCACACGGTCGCAGACGGCTTGTACTTCGGGCAGAATATGGGAGGAAAAGAAAACAGTCGCCCCTCCTTCTCTCGCCTCGCGCACCAGTTCTATCACCGTTTGCTGCACCAATGGGTCAAGCCCGCCCGTCGGCTCGTCCAGAATGAGTAGTTCGGGTTTGTTCATAAAGGCGGCCACGATGCCCACTTTTTGCTTATTACCGCGTGATAAATTGCGGATTTTACGGCTGCTGTCCAGCCCCAACCGGTCGGCCAGTGTCTGCCAATAGGTATCGTTCCCGCCTTGCAAAGCGTGATACATTTTGAAGTACGCGCTGGCCGTCATGTCGGCATACAAGCTCAATTCACCAGGCAGATAGCCGATCCGTTGGCGTGCCTCTACCCCATCTTTGCGGCTGTCCAAATTGCCAAAAAGCAACGCCTCCCCCGCGCTGGGGCGAATGATGTCCAGCAATGTCCGCTCCATCGTCGTCTTACCCGCCCCGTTTGGGCCGAGAAAGCCGAACACTTCCCCCTTCTCTACCTGCAAATCCACATTTTCTATACCGCGATGACGGCCGTAATACACCGTCAACCCCTTCGTCTCAATCACATATTCACTCATAAAATCTCCTCAAAGCTAGAGTGTAGAGATAGAGGAGGGCTATATTCCACACTCTACACTCTGTCTCTACACTCTGCACTCTATCTCTAGCTCGCAAACCATGCGATCAATGCCGCCTCATCAACGATTGGCAGGGAGCCGACCGCCGCGTCCAGCACGCGCTCGATGGCGGTTTGCATGGCGGCGTAAATACGCCGTGCTTGCTCTACGGGATTTTCAAAACGGGCTGGCTCAAGGATGAGTGCCGTCACCTCATCGTTGAACGATGTCATAATGGAAACAACGATTACGGCCGTTTCCTCCACGCAATCTGTATGGAATATCCCCTCATCCACGCCCTGCGCGATGATGGCGGCAAATTCAACGGCCGTTACCAACTTTGTCTCCTCTTGCAATTTATGCCGCAGCAAACGATTTTCTTCCTGTTGCAGCATCCGCATGAGGGCGACAATTTCCGCTTTACGCTCCAATTTCCAACTGCCCGTCACCCGCAATGCCCGCTCCCATTTG
Source organism: Anaerolineae bacterium (assembly GCA_015486215.1). GTDB lineage: Bacteria > Chloroflexota > Anaerolineae > Promineifilales > Promineifilaceae > S016-13. The sequence goes on from WFSA01000144.1 coordinate 36,351, forward strand.
CTGCGAGCATCCAGCGTCTCATCAGCCGCGATAGCACGGAATACCGTCTGTATTCGCATCGCCATGCCGGCAACTACTGTTTCGAGAACGGCCGTTTTCGAGTCAAAATAATAATAAAACGTCCCTTTGGCAACACCGACTTCTTTCACGATGTCATTAACAGAGGTGCGCTCATACCCTTTTGTATAAAAAAGATGTTGTGCCGCAGCAAGCAGCTCGCTTCGCCGTTCGTCTGGGTCTTTCACAATTCTTGCCATTATCCTTACCTATCGCTTACTGACTGACCGTCAGTCATATAGAAATAATAAATGATTTGGAGCGGGGTGTCAAGGCATACTCAGCGCAGAAACGCAGATAAGGCCATTTCTAAATTTAAATCACCCAAAATTTTGATTGTCATTATTCTTCATGAATGGCCTAAGAGAAAATTATCTTTACAAAGATAACGCGGACGAGGCGAATTACGCGTGCGAAGCATCCGCGTTCTATTTTTTATATTAAGGGAAGGTTCGTAAACAACTTTGGAGTTTCGTCATCGCCCCCCCACCCTAACCC
>WFSA01000145.1 GCA_015486215.1 Anaerolineae bacterium
GATACCAACTCTCCATTTTGGCTGACGAATGTTCGTTGTCAACCAAGTTGCTGTTGCCCCTCCGATCCCACCAATCAGCCCAAAAACCAGCTCGCCAATCAGCCCAAAAACCGGCCCGCCACCCAGCCCGAAAATCAGCCTGAGAATCAGCCCGAAAATCAGCCCAGCAATTAGCCCATGGAGTAAGCCGTATAGACCGCGATAACGACGCACGAGCGATTGGGGCAGCCAAGTTGGTTGCATGTCTTCGATGAAAAAGAGGGAACGGCCGTGCTTTTGCATCTGTTTGGCTAAAAATGACAGCCACTGCACATTTTCCGCTTTAACAGCGGCGTTGCCCGTATTGGTTTGGGCATCTTTTTCAGGCGGCGCAAACGTGGTGTCCACATAGGCGGCAAACAACGCTTTGCGTTGTGCTTCCACTGTATTTTCATTGTTCTCGTTGCTTGCGGGCAGGGTGGCAAACACCTGCGGGTACAAATTAAGCAAGAGCGGCGAGCGTAACGCTTCTCGCAATTGCCACTCTGTTTGCATACGCGCCAGCATCGCTTCCGCCCGTTCGCCCCCCGCCTGCAGTATAAACGAGTCCATCTGCGGGTTGGTCAACGGTTGTAAAACAAGGGCGTTGTTTACCGTTAACTGGTTTTGTAACGCTTCGTAATCGCCAATGCGACTGCAAACGACCAATCCGCACGGGTGCGCCTGCATAAAAGCATTGATCGCTTCCACGCACTGTTCGCGCTGTCCGTCTATCTCTGGCACTTCATCCAAGCCATCAAGCAAGAGGGTAAATTTATCGCCTTCCGTTAGCAGTTTGCGCGTTCGTTCCCGTTTTAAGCGGTACTGATCATACGCTTGTTCTGCCATCCAGCCGCGTAAATCATTCCCTTTTTCCTGCACATACGCGCCAAACGAGGACAAGTTAAACAACAAGGGGATGGGGACGCGGGCATCATCTTGTGCCTCTTGCAACAGGTCGTCCAACAGTTGCAACAGCGTAATCGTCTTGCCACTGCCCGGCGCGCCTAAAATCAGCAAAGAGCGGTTGGCGGAGTCAAAAAGGCGGCTCAACCGCTGTCCGGTGGCAACCGTTCTGTCCATCCCTTGCGGTTGGTGGTAAACAAGATTGGCTGGCTGGCCGCCAGAACGATCCATGCGAAGATCAATCGTTTCCTTCAAGGCGGTTCTCAATACGCCGTCAATCCAAGCCGCCGAGATATTGTCAATCAACTGCAAACTGTCGCGTGAAGGGTTTGTTTTGGGGCGCGGATGGGTGGTTGTCGTCGCTTCTGGCTCTGCTATCCCCTGCTGGCGCATTTTGTCGGCGACCAAATACGCATCAAGCCGCCCCTGTCCATCGGGTAAGCGTTGGTAACGGGCACAGGCGGAACGCCATGCGGCTTCCATCCCCGCTTGGTCGCCTGTTTGCGCCAGCGCATCGCCGCGTGTTTGCGCCGTTTCGGCGGCTACATACGGGTCATCGGTGTTGATTTGGTCTAATAAGGGGATGACTAGGGGAAAACGGCCGTAAATCAAAGCCAGTTTCGCTTGCCACAATCGCGTCCAATTCGCGCCAGAGCCAGTCAACCGCCCCGCTTCGATCTGTTCGTCCGCCCAGCGCAAGGCGCGTTCAATCTCATCGTAACTGTGGTATTCGTAATTTGCCCACTTCGTCGCCAAATCGCGCAATCCATCCACGCCCACAGCAGGATCGCTGACCAACCGATGATAAATCGCTTCCGCTTGCCATTCGGGATCATCCGATTCTTCCGCTTGCGCCGCGCAATAATCGGCGGCGCGGTTGCTGAGTGCGCGAAAACGGTCGGGATCATCCCGCCATAGATTGTGCAGCAGTTGACGGCGGGTGCGCTCGTGAATGGCGTACCCTTTTCCTGGTATCTGTTCAACAAAACTTTGCGTCAACAAGTCGGCGTACAGCGTGTCCGCCCCCTCTCCCAATAACGCTTCCAAATAAAGCGCGTCGAACCAGTGGGGGATGGCGGCTGTTTGAACGGCCGTTTTTAATTCATCAGGAAGTTGCGAAAGGCTCATTTCCAACACAATCGCTTCCCGTTCGGCATCTGTCGTGGCGGCGGTCAGCCGTTGTAGAAGATTTATAT
>WFSA01000146.1 GCA_015486215.1 Anaerolineae bacterium
CAACGCTGTCAACTGCCAAATTTCGGGCGGAACGGCCGTTAGCTGATTCCTACTCAGCCAAAGCACCGTCAACCCCGTCAACTGACCAATTTCAGGCGGAACTGCCGTTAGCTGATTTCCACTCAGATCAAGCTTCGTCAACCCCGTCAACTGACCAATTTCGGATGGAACGGCCGTTAGCTGATTCTCACTCAGCCAAAGCGTCGTCAACCCCGTCAACTGCCCAATTTCGGGCGGAACGGCCGTTAGCTGATTACTATTCAGACTAAGTTCCGTCAATCCCGTCAATTGCCCAATTTCGGGCGGAACAGCAGTTAGCTGATTAATATCCAACCTAAGCAGCGTCAACCCCGTTAACTGACCAATTTCGGGCGGAACGGCCGTTAGCTGATTATCATTCAGCCAAAGCGTCGTCAACCCCGTCAACTGCCCAATTTCGGGCGGAACGGCCGTTAGCTGATTCCCATCCAGCCTAAGAAATGTCAACCCCGTCAACTGTCCAATTTCGGGAGGAACGGCCGTTAGCTGATTCTCACTCAGCCCAAGCTTCGTCAACCCCGTCAACTGACCAATTTCGGGCGGAACGGCCGTTAGCTGATTATCATTCAGCCAAAGCGTCGTCAACGCCGTCAACTGCCAAATTTCGGGCGGAACGGCCGTTAGCTGATTATCATTCAGCCAAAGCGTCGTCAACGCTGTCAACTGCCAAATTTCGGGCGGAACGGCCGTTAATCCCAATCCACCCAATCTAAGCGTAGTCCTTGCTTCATCTTTCGCCTCTTTAATGCGGCGTTGCGCCTCTTTGTAAGCATCATCAGGGTTGTTGTATTGGTAGTCGGGCATAGGTTTCCTCATGTGGGGTAAGTCAGTATCCGCAGATCATATTTCTGTATCTTCTCAGTATTCTGGGGAGACTTGACAAATTTTCCTAATGGTACTCGTGTAAAATAAAGTACTGATAAAATTTGTCAAGTCTTGTCCACGATTTATTGAGAAGATATGTTTCTGGTTTTATTTAATCCTCATTCCTAAAGGGTATTTTAGTCAATTTGCATTCGTTATGTCAAATTGGCGCGTCACTCCAACCGCCCCTTCACCGCTTCCGCCACCTTCAACGGAATACCCGGTACCGATGCGATCTCTTCCAACGTCGTTTGCCGCAGCCCCTCAATTGAGCCAAAGTGCGTCAACAGCAGTTTGCGCCGTTTCGCCCCTACACCGGGAATACTGTCCAAAATAGACGCGACACCGACCTTCGCCCGCCGTTTGCGGTGTCCCGTATTGGCGAAGCGGTGTGCCTCATCTCGCACGCGCTGTAATAAAAACAACCCTTGTGACCGACGGGGCAGCAGAATTGATTCAGCCTGATTAGGCAAGAATAGCTCCTCTTCCCGTTTGGCTAATCCCACCAGCGGCACTTCACCCTCTAATCCAAATTCGCGTAGCACCTCAACAGCCATAGAAAGCTGTCCCTTGCCCCCATCAACGACGAGCAGATCGGGCAGCATTCCCCATGCTGTCTCCTTTTTAATTTTGCCAATTTGGCTGGGGGCGTGTAGTTCACCCGCCAACGCCTCTCGATGCCGTTGAAAACGACGGCTGAGAGCCTCTTTCATCGCCCCATAATCATCATTGCCAACGGTGTGAATGTTGAAACGGCGATAATCCTTTTTGCTCGGCACACCTTGCGTAAAAATCACCATCGAAGCGACCGTTTGCGCCCCTTGCGTGTGGCTGATGTCGTAACATTCAATGCGCGACGGAGGAGTCGGCAGGGCTAATGCCTCTTGCAGTTCGGCCATCGCTGTGACATGACGGGAGCGGTCGGCCGCCCACTGTTGGCGTAATGTGGCTAAGGTGTCGGCGGCGTTATTAGCGGCCATCTCGACTAATTTTTTCTTGTTGCCCTGTTTTGGCACTTGCAGGCTCACTTTTGTGCTGCGTTTCTGTCGCAGCCACGATTCGATCACCATCGCCTCCGACACGGCGTTGGGCATCAGCACTTCTCTGGGGATATGGGCTGCATCTTCGTAAAATTGGGTGATGAAGTTTTGCAGCACCGTCTCGTCACTTTCGCCATCGGTGCCATCAAGTAAAAAGTATTCCCGCCCGATGAGTTTGCCGTAACGGATGAAGAAAATTTGCACGCAGGCATCCCCTTTTTCGCGGGCGAAGGCGATGACATCTTGATCGGCGTTACTGGTAGAGATGACTTTTTGTTTGGCAACAACGCGATCAATCGCCTTGAGTTGGTCACGAATTTCGGCTGCTTTTTCAAATTGTAATTGGGTGGCGGCCCGCTCCATCCGTGCTTTTAGCTGTTTAATAATACCAGTTGATTTGCCGCTCAAAAAGTCCATCAACCCCGTCAACATGGCGCGGTACTCCTCTTTGCCGACCGCGCCGATGCAGGGAGCGGCGCATAATTTGATGTCGTAATAGAGGCAGGCACGGCCGTCTTCTCCTGTAATAACGCGGCTGCAAGAGAGATAAGGGAACACTTTTCGTAATAGATCGAGCGTTTGGTGGACAGCCCAAGTGGACATATAAGGGCCAAAATACCGCGCTCCATCGCGCACCATGCGGCGGGTGACGGTTACTTTGGGAAAATCATCCTGCCAATGAACTTTGATGTACGGGTACCGTTTATCATCTTTGAGACGGATATTGTAATGGGGGCGATGCTTTTTGATGAGCGTGTTTTCGAGTAGCAACGCTTCTAATTCGGTGTCGGTACTGATGATTTCGATGTCACTGATGCGACGGCGCAGCTGTTCTGTTTTGGTGGAGTCTACTTTGGGGCGAAAGTAGGAGCGGACGCGGTTGCGAAGGTTGATCGCTTTGCCGACGTAGATAATTTTGCCATCTTCATCTTTGTGCAGATATACGCCTGGCCGAGTGGGCAGATTGTCAAGAATCTGTTGAATGTGCGGGGAGGGAGTGAAGGGCATGGGAATGGTTAATAATGAATAATGAATAATTGTGGTCAAGGTGACTGGCACTTACCAAGTGCCTGTCACCTGAAAATCTAAAGTTAAAAATGAGCCTTCCCTAATCTGGATAAACCAGAAAAGAATGATTTGCAGATTTCGCAGATTGACGCAGATAAAAACGTTTAATTTGCGTTAATCTGCGAAATCTGCGGACGATGTATTAATGCTCTTGGCGAATGGGACGCATATTTTTTGTTTTATCTGTGTTCATCCGGCGTCCTATTTTGGGTTTATCGTTTGTTGATTATTGGCTCTTTTTGAACCAGAACCATGCGGATGCCCAGCTTGGACGGCCGTCTCGGTGAGTTTCTCCTCGCTCGATATGTTTTAGGGTGAAATGGGGTTGGAATAGGTCAAGAACGGCCGTTTCCACCACTCCTCGCGGCCCATGCGTGTCCTCTGGATTGTAAAATTTGGCGTAGAGCATATATGTACCGCCATCCCGCAGCAAGCGGACGATACCATCCCGATAGCTGGGAAACGCATTGTTGGGAAAACTGTGCATACAGCCTATATCAAAAACAAGATCGTAGGCGGGAGTAAGGAGATCTAAGCGGGCAGCATCACCGACGTGGAACTCTATCTGGTCACTGACTCCAGCGGCGGCGGCGCGGGCAATTGCGCCTTCGACCGCTTGCGGCACATAATCAACCCCGTCCATCTGCCAGCCGTGCTGGGCAAGATAGATGGAGGAACGGCCGTAGCCGCACCCTAAATCAAGTCCGCGACCGGCAGGCAACGTTTGGGAAACGGCCGTTATTTCTGGTGGTGGTTCTGTTGAATCCCACGGAACATTCCCTTGAGCGTATCGTTGACGCATACGTGTATTGTTCATAATAGGGGGCGGGACCGCTTTGCGTTACGCCATCACGCTTTCTACGCCAGAATCACGTATAAAGACGGCCGATCCGTTTACTAATTGGGCCAATTTTTGCATAAATATCAAATCTGGCTCTTTGGCTAACCCGAACATTGTTAAATCTGCACGCGGCACTTGGGTGATTGCATCCAAGAAGGGGGCGACGGTGACAACGGCCGTTGTGCTATTGGGCAAGCGTGCCAAACTGATCAGTTCGGCGAGGAAGGCGTTGGCGCGTTCGGCAATGGCTTCATCATCAACAGCCATACAGAGGGCGATACGGCCGCCCCAATTTTGTGCTAGATGATACGCCAATAAAAGAGAGAGGTCGAGATTGCTTTCTTTCAAATCCGTGTTCCATGCCGGCCCCTGATTGGAGACCCAGACATTGATAAGTTGCTCGCGCCCTAATTCCACAATGGGGTGACGTGCCAAGAGGGCAATACCCATCTGATAAGCGGCCGTTTTATCCACCAACTGCTGCAATTCATCCAAATTGCTATCTGCATGCAACGGCAAAAATAGGATATTAGGACGGAAGAGCGTGTATCGTAACACCTGTGTGGCCGTCCGCACCCCATTGATAAAATCAGCCTCTTCCAACAATGTCGTCAACGCATAAATGCCGTCGTCACGGAACGCATCCGTCAATAAAGATAACCCTTCCACCTGCTCCTCCCCATCTGGGGGATAGATTCCTAAAACATGCACCGTCCCTTTTGGCGATGTCAACGCCTTCAAAAAAAGATAGCTTCCAGATAGAAAATCGGCCGTTCTCACAGGGGCAAGCACGATGGGTCTCCATGTGCGTTCTGGGGCAGCCTGCATACTTTGCGCCCGTTTGACCGCCCACTCAGCCATTGATGAGAATAAGCCGCTGCGAACATCGCTGTCTAAGGAATCTAAATCACGACGGGCTAAATAGGCGTATAATGCCAACACAGCCACAATCGCCACCAAACTAAAGGTCGGATTGATGAGGAACATCACGAAGGTGCAACTTAACATGCCGATAAACGGCACAATCCGCGCTACAGAAAACGTAGGACGAAAACTGACCGTATCTAATGTTTGCTCTATCAATACAACGACATTCAACATGCTGTAGGTGATGAGAAAAAACATGGTGATGACACCAGCAATAGAATCAAGACCGCCGCTGACTAATGCACTCAACAAGGCGATAAAGCCAACGCCGCCAGCGAAAAACATCGCGTTGCGCGGCTCGCCGTTCCCTGCCTCTTTCGCAAAAAAGCCGCTGAAGGGGATGATTTTGTACAAGGCTAACGCTTGCATCACGCGCGGTGCAGCGACTAACGATCCCAGAGCAGACGAGAAAGTCGCCCCCAGCATCCCCGTCAGAATTGCCCAGCTCCAGAACGCCTTATCTACCATCAATGTCGTGTTGCCGAGCAGTTCTTCGGGCGTGGCGATACGTGATAACCAGTAGGCTAAAGCCAAATAGACAACCATCGTCAAGCCGATGGCGCTCATCGTGCCGATGGGGATGTCCTCACGCGGGTTACGCAGAGAACCGCTCATGCTGATACCGACCATGATCCCTGTCACGGCCGGGAAGAAGACGGCAAATGTCTGCCAAAAATTACCGTCAGAAAAGTCGCCGATAAATGTTGGCGTTTCTGTAAATCCAGCATGATCCATCAACGGAAAACTTGCCAACAGGACGGAAAAAAGAGAAAAGCCAACGATGATGAGAATGAGGAATTGTGTTTTGGAGGCGAATTGTGCGCTCACATAAACGATGGCGAAAACGAGAGCAAAGGAGAGGATGGCGATTACCCATTCTGGGTGTGCGGGGAAAATGCGTACCCATGATTCGGTGAAGGCTAAGATGTATAAGGCGATGGAAATCCCTTGCGCCAAAAAGAGGGGGATACCGATACTGCCGCCCACTTCCAGCCCCAGCGATTGGGAGATGATGGCGAATGCGCCGCCGGCGCCAACCCGCGTATTGGTCACGACTGAGGAGACGGCCAACCCTGTGGTGATGGTGATGACATGTGCTAATAAGATGATCATAATTGCGCCGCCCAGCCCTGCGTTGCCGACTACCCATCCTGTCCGCAAATACATGATCGCGCCTAGAATTGTCAGAACGGTGGGGGTAAATACGCCGGCAAACATACCAAATTTGGGGCTGCCACCATCGTTACTATCTCCATTACTAAGTTGTCCTAATTTGCTCTGTATATTAGCGAACATAAAGATCCTCTATTGGTTACGCACAATGTTGAATTACTCTACAAGATTATAATAGCTGCGTCAAATGAGATGAACCAGAGTGACTGTTACGGGGCAAACGGAGTTGGCTTACTCAAAACTATGCGCCTCGTGACTGTCACTTCTACTGAGATTGAAACACACCCAAATGATTCTGTAATGCGTAGCTGAACCAGAGTGACTGTCACGGGGCAAACGGAGTTGGCTTACTCGAAACTATACGCCCCGTGACTGTCACTTCTACCGAGATGAAACACGCCTAAATGATTTTGTAATGCGTAGGCGCAGTTTTAACCGCTAAGGGAAGGTTCGTAAATAACCTGTGAGTTTTGTCATCACCCCCCCCACCTAACCCTCCCCCGAAAGGGGAGGGAACTTGCTCCCTCTCCGTTTGGGAGAGGGCTGGGGTGAGGGTAAACCTCCAAAGTTAAAAACGAGCGTTCCCTAAAGAATGGGGATTTTATAAGTCAAGATAAATACGATCCAGATATTAACCTTCGGGTTTTATTTAATCCTCATTCCTAAGACACATTAACGGCCGTTGTCTCCCATCATCATACAATGTTAAAATAGTCACGTTATTTTATGAATCACAGGAGATACTATGTTTTACATGAATCCATCAATGATGATGTATTGGGCGATATTTACCTTGCCAGGGATGCTTTTAGCATTATGGGCGCAATCCCGCGTTAAAAGTGCATTCAATACATACGGCAAAGTTCGCACTATGCAGAATGTGACGGGGGCAGAAGTTGCCCGTGCGCTGCTCGACAGTCAAGGGCTTTATGGTGTTGATATCGAACCAATCAAAGGTAATTTAACAGACCATTACGATCCGCGCGGCAAGGTGCTGCGCTTAAGCGAAGGGGTGTACGGACAAAGAAGTATCGCGGCCGCAGGTATTGCCGCCCACGAGATGGGTCATGCGATACAAGACAGCCAAAATTATGCGGCACTTGGCTTGCGTTCTGCCTTTGTGCCAGCCGCTAATTTCGGCAGTCGTACTGCGCCAATGTTAGTCAGTGCTGGTTTTATGATCCTTTTCTTCATGAAGTCTGATATTGGCTATTATGTGGCGATGGGCGGCGTGCTTTTGTTCGGATTATCTGTCATTTTTACGCTCATCACTTTGCCTGTGGAGTTTAATGCCAGCAAACGGGCGAAGGGATTGTTGGTCAGCAATGGTATTTTGATCGGGGATGAGATTAAAGGGGTGAATAAGGTATTGGATGCGGCGGCGTGGACATATGTTGCCGCTGCCATCACAGCTATTGGTCAGATGTTATATTATTTAACGATATTGAATCGGCGGCGATGAGTGAGGATAAAAATAGAACGCAAAATTGGGGAGAGTACAGCAGATTTGGAAAAGAACAGATTGATTTGGGTATGTTTCATTTGGATGTGTTTCATTTCAGTAGAAGTGATAGTCACGGGGCGCATAGTTTCGGGTAAATTAAGTCCGTTTGCCCCGTGACAATCACTTTGGTTCAACTCATTTGAAACACACCCGTTTCATTTCAGTAGAAGTGACAGTCACGGGGCGTATAGTTTTGGGTAAACCAAGTCTGTTCGCCCCGTGACAGTTACTTTTGCTCAACTCATTTGAAACACACCCGATTGAGTTGACTGACGCAATTTGTTCCTTCCTTAATTTGTTGTACTCACCCCGAAATATCTTGATGTTACTGTTTATGGCTCGATGGAACGGGCAACGGCCGTCATCTCTTCTAATAACATATTTAACTCTTCACCATTCAAGTTTGGATAGGGATGGTCGTGCGTAAGAATGACATGCACATGGGGCATAATCTGACGGTTTAACTGTATTTCTGGCACACCTGCACGGTCGCGCAGTGTCAAATTTCGCACCCCGCTTTCAATCTGATACGTCGCACCGTGCAATCCTGTTTCATACCCTTGCTGAGCAAAAGCGAGCAGTGCATTACGCGCCGAACTGTTTAATCGTGTACCGTTTTTGATCGTTGGAAATATCTCTTCAAATGTTGCCCCGCTCCTTTTCTCCTGCGGGCTGCGGTAGACAACGATACCTAACGGTGCATCCACTAACAGTTCCATCACCACGCGCAAATAAAAATTAGCGACGGGGCGGCTCTGCCCGTCAATATAGGAACGCCCTTTGTATACGACTGGTTTTATGGCAAAGAAACGGCCGTCGTACATTCCCCCATACCACGCTTTCATCGGGTTTTTCTCCTCTGGATTGAGTTTATCCAAGCCGAGTGATTCGCCCAGGCGAACGGCCGTTTTGCGTGATTGCATAGTGTGATAAATCAGCCAGCCAGCAGAGCCAAAAATGGCTGTAAGAGGGATCAGGCAGAATGCCCCAAATATGAGCAGTTCCCCCAACCCCGCACTGCTTTCTGTCAAACTGTCCCCAGCAACAATTATGCTGATAACGGTAACGAGGGTCAAGCAAAACAGTATAATAGCAACAAGTATGATCACTGTTTTTTTACGCATATGGGTTTACTCGTATCTTCTCAATAAATCGTGGACAAGACTTGACAAATTTCATCAGCACTTTATTTTACACGAGTATCATTAGGAAAATTTGTCAAGTCTCCCCAGAATACTGAGAAGATATGTTTACTCCTTGTACGAATAGAGTACAGTTGACGCTTTTCTTATTTAGAATACCGCCAAACTACTCCCCGTCCGGGAGCGAGAAGAAAAGTTAAAATAAAAACGGCCGTTGCCACCAATACAACCGCCGGCCCCGACGCGATATTCCAATAGAACGAAGCATACACCCCCGTTATCCCTGAAAAAATACCGATCAATGCCGATACTAGCATCATCGTTGGCAGGCGGCGCGTCAACAGCGATGCCGCTGCCGCGGGGGTGACAAACATCGCCAGCATGAGGGCGATACCGACCACTTGCAGCGAAGCGACGATGGTGATGGCGATTAAAATGAGGAGCAGATAGCGAAGAAAAGTGACGGGCAGGCGCAATGTTGCTGCCAAAATCATATCAAAAGAGATGACCAAAAACTCTTTATAAAAGAGAAGAATGGTCAATAAAACGATGCCGCCCAACACGCTGATCATCCATAAATCAGAGGTAGAAACGCCGAGCAGATTGCCAAACAAAAAATGCGCCAAATCAAGCGTATAGTTGCCAGATGCGGAAAGCAGAGCCACACCGAGCGCAAAAAATCCAGCGAAAATCACGCCAATCGCCGTATCCTCTTTCAAATCGCCCCGATCTGTGAGAACACCGATGCCAACGGCCGTCAACACCCCAAAAATTAACGCCCCGACCGCCAGCGGCCACCCGATCAAGAACGCGATTACCACGCCGGGCAAAATCGTATGCGCCAGCGCATCGCCCAAAAAAGCCATGCCGCGTAATACTACATAAACACCTAAAACGGAGCAGATTACGCCGACGATGACCGCCGCCGCCATCGCCCGCATAATGAAATCAAACTGTAATGGGTCGGTAAACCATGTCATCATTCGCGCCCCCCGCAACAGGTGTCGGCTAAGGCCATCATAGTATCTTCAGAATTGATGAGATGGACGTGACCGCCGTAAGCGTGCTGCAAATTTTGCGGCGTGAGGACGGACTGTCCTGCCCCATACGCCACAATTTCCCGATTCAAGAGCATCACTTTGTCGAATCGTTCAACGGCCGTGTTCAAATCATGCGTAGCGACCAACGCCGTCACCCCTTCCGCTTGCAGCGCGTCCAAAATATCAAATAAGCTGTCTTGACTGGGCTTGTCCAATCCCGTCAGCGGCTCGTCTAGCAGCAGCAACTCCGCCTCTTGTGCCAGCGCACGGGCGATGAAAACGCGCTGCTGTTGGCCGCCCGAAAGGCCGCCGATCTGTCTTTTGGCAAGATGGCTCGCATTCACACGCTCCAAACTGTGGCGCACCATCGCCCAATCTTGTTTGCGCGGCCATTTGAACAGCCCGATTCGCCCCACGCGCCCCATCATCACCACATCTTCGACGGTGACGGGGAATTGCCAATCAATGTTATTCCGCTGCGGTACATAGGCGATGCAGATATGCCCATCCGGCCCATGCCCAAAAATATGCACACGGCCGTCAGTCGGTTTGAGCGTGCCGACGATGAGATTGAACAGCGTGCTTTTGCCCGCCCCATTCGGCCCAACGACGGCGATCCGTTCCCCCGTTTGCACGGTGAAATTGAGATTGTCGAGGGCGGTAACACGGCCGTTTACCGCATCGTGATACGCCACCACAATCCCCTCCAGCGTCAACGCCGCGCTGTCTGGCTCATGTTCGTGCTTATGGTAGGTTAGTTGTTTTACGAATGTACTCATTGTGTAATGCAGGTGTGCAGGTGTGCAAGTTACCAATACAGCCCACCTGCTCACTTGCCCGCTTGCTTATTTGCTTATTTGCTCCACATTTGCCCTCATCATGCCGATATAACTGTCTGCACCGCTGTCGGGCGTGCCGATTGCGCCTGTGTATAATTTGCGAACGGCCGTTTGCTCACATCCATCCAACTCATCCACCAGCGTTTGCGCCAGCGTGTCGCTCAATGTCGTTTCGGTAAAGATGGTGCATACGCCCGCCTCATCCATCGCCGCGATCAGGTCGGCCATCTCCCCGGCTGACGGTTCGGCCATGCCGCTCATGGCGGGGATGACAGTGCCGACAATCTGTACGCCATAGGCGGTGGCGAAGTAGTTGAACGCGCCATGATTGGTCACAATTTTGCGCTGTTCAGGCGGAATATTGTCAATGTCGGCGCGTATATCGCTGTCTAATTCATCTAGTTCAGCTTGGTAAGCGACGGCGTTAGCGGCGTAAAGGTCGGCGTTGGCGGGGTCAAGGATTGATAAGCTCTCAGCTGCCGTCTCTGCCCACTGTTTAACATTTGCCACATCGAACCAGACATGCGGGTCGGCGACGGCCTCATTTCCTTTGAACGGAAGCGGCTCGATACCAGCCGAAATAGGGATAAGCGGTACATCGCCGCCGATATTTCCCAAATTTTGGATGAGATTTTCTTCTAAATCCCATCCATTGACGAAGATGAGATCGCTGTCAGCGACGGCCGTCAGCTGTTGTGCCGCTGGTTCGTAACTGTGCGGGTCTTGCCCAGCGGCCATCAATGTCGTCAGATCAATCCCGTCACCGCCGATATGGGCGATGACATCGCCGATTATGCTGGTGGTGGCAACGATGGACGGCCGTTCGCCGTCAGCAATCGGGGTGAGGGACGGAATGCTCAATACAGCTATTCCTGCCGCATGTTCATGTTCATGTTCATGTTCATGTTCGTGTTCGTCAGTCGCGGGCGGCACATTCCCGCTGCACGCGCTGAGAAAGAGGAGTAAAAAAAGTAATTGTTTCATTATATTAACGATACACGCCAATACGGCCGTTTATCGCATCATCGGCTAAATCTTTATGGTGTTGATTGATTAGCTCAGGTAAATGTTCTGGGTCAAAGAAGGCGAGACCAAATGTCTCTTTCATATCGGCATATAGTTCTCCGCCGACGATGGAGCAACGGAATGAGATGGCGACAACCTGCGCTTTATCTCCATTAGGATACGAATCGAAATAATGGGTGTATACGCCGATCAGCGAATCCACGACCACTTCCAGCCCTGTCTCTTCACGAATTTCGCGCACGGCCGTCTCTTCCGCCGATTCCCCCAATTCCATCACCCCGCCCGGCAATCCCCATATCTCTTCTGTCGGCGACAGCTTTTGCAAGAGGACATGCCCGTCCTCATTCTCTACCCAACCGCCAGCGCAGTTCAAAAAGATCAAATCATGCCCAACTTTTTCTCGAATATATGTCACATAATCATTCATAATAAAATAATGGCAGGAAAGTTACAAAACAGCAGGGCGACCCTGCTGCTCGGCCGCCTCGCCGATAATACGCCAATTGTGCAAAACGGCCGTCTCCCGTAATCCCGCATCGGGATAGACGGCAACAGGATTTTGGCTGCTTTTCAGCATGGGAATATCGGGAATGGTGTCGCCATAGGCGGCGTAAAGGGGATTGTTTTGGGTAAATGGGCGGAGGGATTCCACTTTTTTCTCGCCTAAATTGAATGGGGCGGCGGGTTTGCCCGTCAAGAGATCGCCATCATAACTGATGGGCGTGCCGATAAAATCGAATCCGCCCGCTTTTTGGGCGAATAAGCTGATGATCGGTTCAAATGTGCCGGTGACGATGATGATGGAACGGCCGTTTTCCTGCTCGTGCCGCAATTCGCCCAGCACATCTTGCCGCCGCTGCGGCCATAGCTCCGTCTCCACCACCCATTCGGCCGCTTCGGCAAACTCATCACGAGTAAAGCCGGCAAATAAGTTCAACATACCGCGCATCCATTCGATCTTGAACTGATTCACCGTCTGTCTGCCCAATTTCAGGCGTAATAATGCCGGCAATTTGCTCCAATAAAAACGACGGAAATGCCGCTTATATTGGTGCGCCTCCAAATAGGAGCGCAGCCCGCGCCATGATTGACCGAGCGTCAACGTTCCTTCCAAATCAGTTGCAATTAAAGACATAAAGGGGAGTGCGAGTAAACGGTAATTATCAATTGTCGTAACTACTCAGCCATTGTCCAAATTAATCATAAAGACACGAAGAACACGAAGTTTTTTAAGATTTTCTTTGTGATCTTTGCTTCTTTGTGGTGAAATAGTATCTTCTCAATAAATCGTGGACAAGAGTTGACAAATTTCATCAGCACTTTATTTTACACGAGTATCATTAGGAAAATTTGTCAAGTCTCCCCAGAATACTGAGAAGATACGTGAAACAATTGATAAGCTGAGTAGTTACCAATTGTCAATTGATGATTTTCTTGTTTCTTCTATCACCGCAAGAATTTGTGAGCGTAAATAATCATGTGGTGTCGGCTTGGGCAGGTAACGGTTTGCACCAGCATCCAACCCTTCTTGCACAGCTTCGGGATTAACTTTGCCGCTAAACATAATAATAGGCAACGACGCTGTTTCTGGTTGACTGCGTATAATTTTGGCTAAAGTGATACCATCCATTGTAGGCATCATCACATCAAGGAGTACAAGATCGGGAATGCTCTCTTGAATTTTTACAAGAGCTTTCTTCCCATTTGCCGCTTCATGCACGACAAATCCATCCATTTGTAACATCATCCGCAACATCATTCGTATAGCAGAATCATCGTCTACAACCAAAATCGACCAATTCAAAATAGCTCTCCATTCATTTACGTTAGCATTTATGAATATATTTAACCATAAGTTAATAGCTTACCATACGCTGATTGAAATCCAAAAATTAACGGCCGTTTTGTAGGAAACAATCAGCTATCGTTCCCAGAGGGTGACAGGCACTTATCAAGTGCCTGTCACCTAAAAGTCTTTGCGGCTTATATAGGTTTAAACGGCCGTATTGTATTCGGCCTGCTCGGATCATAATGCCGCGCTCCTTCGTGGATAATATCATACAAGGTATTCCGTTCGGCAGGAATACGCCCCATGTCCAAAATCACCCGCTCAAACTCCTCTGGCGGCATATATTCCCCTGTCGTCGCCCCTGCCATTTTGCTGATACGTTCATTGATCAGCGTGCCGCCAAAATCATTCGCTCCCGCATTGAGGATCATCTGCGCCATCGGCAGCCCCATCTTCACCCAGCTTACCTGAATGTTGGCAATATCATGCCCCAGCATCAAACGGGCGATGGCGTGCATCTTCAAATTCTCCATCCCCGTCGGCCCTGGCCGCGAGCTGCCATCAGCGTATAATTTCGTGTTCTGATGGATAAACCCAAGCGGCACAAACTCCGTAAAGCCGCCCGTCTCCCGCTGAATATCACGGATCAAGGCGATATGAGCCGCCCAATGGTGCGGCGCGTCTACATGCCCATACATAATCGTCGCTGTCGAGGGCAAGCCGACCCGATGCGCCGTTTTGATAATATCCACCCACGCTTCGGCTGATAATTTGTTCTTGGTCAATTTTTGCCGCACTTCGATGTCCAAAATCTCTGCGGCCGTGCCGGGAACACTGCCCAATCCGGCCGCTTTCAACTCCCGCAACACCGTTTCTGGCGACTGCTTTAACACATGGCTGGCATGTTGGATTTCAAAGGGGGAGTACGCATGAATATGTATATCGGGCAGCTCTTTTTTGACCGCTTTCAACAAGCGCAGGTAAATATCCCCCCCTAATTTGGGGTTCAATCCACCCTGCATACAAATTTCAGTGCAGCCCCAATTCCACGCTTCCACCGCCTGCTCCACAACTTCCTCAGGGGAAAATGTATACGCTTCGTCAGCTTTGAGCCGACGGCCGAATTCACAAAATGTACAAGCGGTATAACAGACATTGGTAAAATTGATATTGCGAACTTTGACGAATGTCACACGGTCGCCTACCTGTCGGCGGCGCATTTCATTGGCGGTGGCAGCCAATGCCAGCAGGTCTACCCCCTGCGCTCCGAACAGCACCAGCCCGTCCGCCTCACTGATTTCAGTATCGTTTAATGCTTTGTCTAACAGCCGCCCAATTTTCGGGCTGACTGTGGAGAGTAAATTATTGAGATTTGTTGTCATAGTTAGATTGTATCTTCTCAAAATTTCGGGGAGACTTGACAGGTTTTCTATAATACTCTCGTGTAAAACGCGAGACTCTTATGAAACCTGTCAAGTCTTTGCCCCAATTTATTGAGATGTTACGTTAGATTTTCCTAAATAGACTGTCAAAAAAGTCTGCGATTGTTTGTGTGTTAAGTCCGTGACATAGTTTTACATTCTATGAGAAAAGATAGAACGCAGGTGACGCAGATTTTCTATTCTATCACCAACCCCGTCTTGTCAACCCATTTTAGGGCGTGCTGGCGGATGGGGGGGGCGACGAAATCGGGTTGGGCAAGGTAGCGGGGGTAGATGGTCAGTCGTTCGCGCAGGGTGAAGCCGGCATCGGCAGAGGCGGCGGCGAGTTCGGCGATCTGCGGCCACGCGGCTTCGGGGTTGATGTGGTCGGCGGTGATGGGGGACACGCCGCCCCAATCGTTTATGCCTGCCAGCAGATACAGACTGTACGCATCGGGGGTGAGGTTGGGCGGGGCTTGGATGCTCAGCGCGCTGCCAAAAATGAGGCGGGCGACGGCGATGGTGCGAACCATATCTAATGCGGTTGGTTCATCTTGTTCACGGAAGCGGGTGTCCAGTTTGCGGCGGAAATTTTGGATGATGACCTCTTGAATGTGGCCGTACTGCTTGTGTGTGTCGGCGATGGCGAAGAGGCTGTCTACCCGTTCAACGGCCGTTTCCCCAATCCCAATCAAAATCCCTGTCGTAAACGGGATTCTCAGTTTTCCCGCATCACGCAGCGTCTGCAAACGACGTGCCGGCACTTTGTCAGGACAGCCAAAATGGGCATTTCCCTTTCTCAGCAAGCGGTCGCTCGTCGTTTCCAGCATCATGCCCATGCTGCCCGTGCGGGGGCGAAGGGCTGCCATCTCGTCAAGCGTCATCGCTCCTGGATTGGCGTGCGGGATGAGACCCGTCTCCTCATAAACCAACTTGCACATCGCTGCCACATACTCAATTGTGGTCGCATATCCAAGCGCGGCCAAATGGTCGCGGGCGAGTTGATGTGCCTTCTCCGGCCGTTCGCCGAGCGAGAAGAGAGCCTCTTTGCATCCCGCTTTTTGCCCAGCACGGGCGATGGCAATAACTTCATCGGGGGTCAATGTTTTGGCCGTCGGGCTGTCGGGGGATTGGGCAAAGGTGCAGTAGGCGCATTTGTCGCGGCACAGGTTGGTGAGGGGGATGAATACTTTGCGTGAATAGGTGACGGTGTTACCGTATACGGCATCACGTAAGCGGGAGGCGCGTGCCATGAGAGCGATTAAGTCGCTGCCAGCGGCGTTGATGAGATAAATCGCTTCGTCTCTTGAAATGGGTGTGTACATGGGTTTAATTGTATCTTCTCAATAAATCGTGGACAAGACTTGACAAATTTCATCAGCACTTTATTTTACACGAGTATCATTAGGAAAATTTGTCAAGTCTCCCCAGAATACTGAGAAGATACGTTTAATTGTTAATTGAAAGGAGTAATTATGCAAGAGAATGAACAATTTATGAGGCAGGCGTTGGTGTTGGCGGCGGGGCGGGCAGGCTTTACCAGCCCGAATCCGACGGTGGGGGCGGTATTGGTGAAAAACGGCCGTATCCTATCCCAAGCCGCTCATCATCGCGCAGGCGCAGCGCACGCCGAAGCCGCTGCTTTGCAATTGGCAGGATCGGCGGCACGCGGCGGCACGCTTTTTGTCACGCTGGAGCCGTGTAATCATCACGGGCGTACTCCCCCTTGCACAGAAGCGATTATCGCCGCAGGGGTGACAGCGGTGTATTACGCCGTCGCCGATCCGAATCCCGCTGCCGGCGGCGGACACGGGCGGCTGGAAGCGGCGGGCATCAAGGTGGAACGCGGCTTATGCGAGGCGGAAGCGACGGTGTTGAACCGCTTCTTTTTCTATGCGGTGGAGACAAAACGGCCGTATATCATCGCTAAATTCGCCGCCAGTTTGGACGGTAAAATCGCCACCCGCACAGGAGACAGCCAATGGATCACCAGCCCCCAATCACGACAGCGGGGGCATGAGTTGCGCCAAATTGTGGATGGGATTTTGATCGGAGCGGAAACGGCCGTTGCCGACAATCCCCGCCTGACCACCCGCTTAAATCGAGACGACATTCACCATCCCATCCGTGTCGTGCTGGACAGTCGCGGACGCGTGCCGCTCAACGCGCACCTCTTTCAACCGACGATGCCCGCGCAAACCATCGTGGCGACGACGGCGGCGATGCCCGTCACCCATCGCGCCGCATTGGAGGCGCGGGGGGTGTTGGTGTGGGAATTTGAGGGAGACGGCCGTGTTCCCCTTTCTCCTCTGCTGGACAGATTGGGGCGGCATGGATTGATGAGTGTGCTAGTCGAAGGGGGCGGCGAGGTTCATGCCAGCTTTTTTGCCCAAAAGGAGGTGCAAGAGGTGTGGGCGTTCATCGCCCCGCTCATCATCGGCGGCGCAGACGCGCCCGATCCCGTCGGCGGGCAGGGGGTGGCGGCTCTTGCTGATGCGTTTCGCTTGCAAAATCTGACCGTTGAATTGGTTGGGACGGATGTGTTGTTATGCGGGGTGGTGTGATGTATGTGATGAACGGCCGTTTACCAAGCAATACCTCAAAAGATAGCTACAGTTAATTAGCTGAAATAGAAGTAGGGCGATTGCAACCTCGCCTTAATTCGTGATCGTGATCGTTTTGTATCTTCTCAAAAAGTTGGGGGCATGAGTACATTCTGGGGAGACTTGACAAATTTTCCTAATGGTACTCGTGTAAAATAAAGTGCTGGTGAAATTTGTCAAGTCTTGTCCACGATTTGTTGAGAAGATACATCGTTTTCGTGATCGAAAATCGAAAAAACCGATCACGACAATCATAACGCATAAATTCCCCGCAATTGACATGTTATGTCAATCGCGGAGCTACTAAAAACGGTGTAAATTTGGAATTTAACAGTGCGATTTGGAGGTTGCAATCGCCCTAAATAGAAGTGCAAACAGAATAAAATTGCTATGTAATGAGACGAGATCAGCATTCCAGAGGCAAATCAATAGGGTGTGTTTCAAATGAGTTGAACCAAAGTGATTGTCACGGGGCGAACGGACTTTGTTTACCCAAAACTATGCGCCCCGTGACTGTCACTTCTACTGAAATGAAACACACCCAAATCAATATCATCTCGGTAACTTGACTGTTGTGAATTTAGTAGTTGCTTGAAGTGTTCAGATAGGGTAATAGTTACGCAATATAAATTACAATCATGAAGTAGACATAATGCAACTACCAATAACTGATATTTCCCCAAACGGCCGTATCCCCCCCTTCTCATTCCCATACGCACTCGCCAACGCCCCCAGCAATATCTGCCCGCGTCGCTCAGGCGGGAAATGGGATAGATAATCTTCCACAGCCTGCTTGGCATGTTCCAACACATTCTCTCGCTTTTGCTTTCTTCCCATTCGCAACGCCGCCACATACGCCTTGTTCAGCACCTCGCCCGCCCATTAGGTCACCCCCTTCAATACCTTTGCCCGCGCTGCCCGAATCGTCGTCTAGCGGGTGGGATAGGTCACAATCTCGACCAACGCATGGCAAATAGCGGGAACGGAGCCGTAACTCAAAACGGCCGTTGGTTCCACCCTCTCCACCATCTGCCGAAAGCCGTCAATGAACAGTTGCCGCGCCAACGGCTCTTGCCCTATCCCTACCGTTCCCACCGCCACCACAGTGCGGCGGGGTACGCCCAAGAAGCAGAAGGCATAACTCTCGGCCGTACTCCAGCTAATTGTGGGGATGACGGTGAACCCTTTCTCTTGCCAGAAACGGCCGCACCATCGGTTGCGATAGGTGTTCCACAGTTGCAACATCAGCGGCCACTCCCGATAGAGGGAAAAATCGGGGGTCAATATCGTCTGATACGGGGCTAATGCTTCCAACCCTTAATGGGCCGTTTCCACACCGTCTCAAAGCGGTAATCGTCGAGAAAGTAATGGACGGCTCCATCATCCAACGGCTCGTTCGCCCGTATCCGCTGGCGATAGGGGGCAAGCCAGGCGGGGATACGGGTGAGCGGGGTCTGCTCTAACAGTGGAATACCGTACTGGTTATCCGATGGATAACAACGGTTGGCGTGCAAGCTGTCGAAGCTGCCTGGCTTGCTTTGCCAGCGATGGGATGTTTTTGTCATATCAGTTTCACCCCATCATCCCTGTCTTATTGTCATCTGGATTAACGGCCGTTTTCGTGCTTGTTGATGCGGACGTAACAGGCGTGGGTTCTTTCTTGGCTGACGGTGGATTAACGGCCGTTTTCCCACTTTTCTTCGGCGAAGGTTTAACAGGCAACGGCGTA
>WFSA01000147.1 GCA_015486215.1 Anaerolineae bacterium
AGTTTTCCCTAAGGAATGAGGATTAAATAAAACCCGAAACTTCCATCTGTCATTCCCCCATCTTCATGAGGGCAGGCTCTGCGAAGGCAGGAATCCACAGTCTGGAAACTCATGGATTCCCGCCTAAAAGAGTTTATCCTCACGAAGGTGGGGGCGAATGACAACTTTAGTAGTTAAATAAATCCTCGTGTATCTTCTCAGTATTCTGGGGAGACTTGACAAATTCTCCTAATGGTACTCGTGTAAAATAAAGTGCTGATGAAATTTGTCAAGTCTTGTCCACGATTTATTGAGAAGATACATCCTCGTCCCTAAATAAAAACGAACACGGTTACAGCCGTGTCCGTTTAAGATCAAAAAAAGCAACTACTCAAACTTACTTATTTTCCCGAAATGGTCTTGCTAAACAGCGTTAAGAACCAGGACGTTTTTCTACATGAAAACGAACGGCCGTGCGTTCCTTCCCATCAATATCAATATCCACAAAAGACGGTGTGCTGACAACATCGACATCCTCTTCTGCCAAATACCCTTTGGCAATAACAATTGCCTTTACGGCTTGATTTACCGCACCTGCGCCGATGGCTTGCACATCAGCTGATCCATGCTCCCTGAATACCCCAGCAACTGCTCCAGCGACTGCAGCAGTGCGTGAGCGTGCCGAAACTTTTATTAAACTCATAATGAAAAGGCCTCCATGCCTAACGTTTTTATAAAAACGACGATAAAAGTAATAAAATAAACATTGTAACTCTCTTAATACATGGATTCTAGCGAATAGGTGCTGTTTTTGTCAAATACTCATTGCTTTACTAAGCTGTATCTGCTAAAATGCTCTATCCGTAAAATGAGTGCCGCCAGCACCTATATATAAGTTCCAATTTAGGGTACGGTAAGAGTCGAACAGATTGTTCGGCTCTTTTTTTGTGGATAAGTCGTGAATAACTGTGGATAACAGGGTGGAACTGTGGAAAACTTTGGGCAGGTCTGCTAATTTATGTCAATGAAGATGCGCGAATGTGGCTATTATGGTTAGACTCCCGCCATATATGCGGATCAGGTAAGAAATCAGCCAAATACCCACTAAAAAAATTGTCCACACCCATATCCAAAGTTGTTCACAATTACACACTTTTTTATATCCCATATATCCATACATAAGCTGTATAACATGGATGATCAAGGATATACGGGGGGCATTCCCGCTTATCCACACTATCCACACCCCCTACTACTACATACTACAAAAGAGTTAGTATATACGATGTATTGTTAATCTTTTGTTTTTCTGGGAATATCTGCACTGCATCTTATTTTTCCAAGCGGTACTAGAACGGTTGCAACCTCCAAAATTGGCCACTGATTGCACCGGGTAAACACAGATAAAAAGATCAAAATTAGTGAAATTGGTGTAATCAGTGTCCAATTTTAAAACAAGTTCAACTCAAATTTATGTCTTCTCAATATTTCGGGGTGAGTACAACAAATTAAGAAAGGAACAAATTGCGTCAGTCGAGTAAATTCGTTCCTTTCCTAATTAGCTGTACTCATGCCCCCAATTTTTTGAGAAGTTACTCAATTTTCTATAAAAGATGAGGTTGCAATCGCCCTGCCAGCCCGTCTGTTTTCTTTGTTCTTGTGCTAATGTTATCCACACGATTATCCCCATGTGGATAACATTTGGCGCAATACCTTCCTATTTACGCTCCATTTTCTTACCATTGATTGCGCTTTTCAAACCATACTCGGCATAACGCTTCCTCGTTCTTTCGGAGGTTGCACGTCCTACGATTAGGGCATCAGCGATTTGTTGGTCAGTCCAGTTATCATCTGCTTTTAGCAGTATTTGCATTCGCTTTGTTTTTCTTACTTTCTGTGTGCCGCCTGTTAATAAGTCTGCTAGATAATTACGTTCTTCTTCTGTTAAATCAACTGTGTATTGCTTTTTTCTGCCCATTTGAAAACTCCTTGTCATGTAACGATAAGTAAGAAGCTCTATTGTGACGTAAAAGAAAATTCCAATCAAATCATGCTTGACTGAGTACTAGTATTGCTTGGCCTAAGTTCTTAGATGATATACGCCGCCTGTATCGGGAATCGGAATTCCCGATACCTATCTGATGGGAGTTGCGGGAATTCTGATTCCCGCAACAAATAAGATACAAAGACTTCCGCCAGCGTGTACTAGTTTGTGTCCGTCTATTTGACGAAGAGGGTAATATTGCTTTTAAGCGTCCCATGTGGCTGTTGGTCGTAGGAAAACGAAGAGCCGAGCCTACTTTATTAGCGATATACAAAACGTATCGACAACGAATATGATGTGGAGCATTTTTTCCGCTTTGGCAAACAACGTTTGTTGATGGATAAGTATCAAACACCAGAAGTGGAGAGGGAAGAGAGTTGGGCGCACCTGGTTATGCTTTCTTACATTCAATTGTGGTTGATTTGCACATTTGCTGAACGCTGGCCTTATCCTTGGGAACGATACTTGCCAGCGGTTAAAACGGCCGTTGTGACAACCCCCTCATTGGTGCAACGAGACTTGAACAAATTATTCGGGATATCCGGACACCAGCGAAACCGCCCAAATCCAACATTAATGATGCGGGACGAGAAAAAGGAATGAAATTGCCACCATAGCTATAAAATGGGTTAAAAATAAGTAGTTTGGTAAGGTGCAAATTAACAAAAAGGATATGGAAATGATGCCCCCTGTCCAAAATCTGGCTAATAGCTGTTTTTTAGCAAGTTTTTCATTATAATGATGATAGGTTGAGCATGTTTAACTTACAAGGTTGTTTATGGTAATTAAAAAAAGATGAACGAATTACAACTACCTGAATTCAAAAATTACGAAGAAGAAGCCGCCTATTGGGACAATATAGACACGGCCGATTTTATGGAAGATGACGGCGAATGGTTTTAGTTTGAAACACCAACTCAACGCGCCATTCAAGTATCCATCCTTCCTCAGATTGCAAATGTGCTTGTTCAACGCGCCCGCACACAAAAAGTATCGGTTGAGACATTGATCAATGTCCTTTTCTTTGAAAATATAGGGACGACCACTGTTTGATTGTGTAGATAACGGCCGTTTACCCTACCCCAAAAACATCCCAAGCAAAGCCAGACGACTTCCCTTGGGATGTTTTTGATCATTTTTTAATCTATGTCTTTCACCCAACCCTTCGCCCTCCTGTTACTACTGCTGATTCCATACTTTGTATGGATTGCACGGCCGTCTGCGCGGCGGCGGGGGCGATGGCGTAGTTGGGGCAGTTTAGCCGTCCGCATTCTCATCATCGTGCTGTTGGCGTTGGCGTTGGCGGGGGCGCAGATGGTGCAGCCGAACGACACCCTCAGCGTTGTCTTCTTGGTGGACGGTTCCGACAGCATCAGTGCGGAACAGGCGGCACGTGCAGAAGCGTTCATGCGCGACTCCATCACCACGATGGGCAAGGATGATGAAGCCGCCGTCGTCATTTTTGGCGCAAACGCCCTCGTCGAACGGCCGATGAGCGGCCTTGCCGAACTCGCCCCCATCACCTCCGTGCCAGAATCGTTGCACACTGATTTGGCCGACGCGATACGGCTGGGGATGGCACTGTTCCCGGCCGACAGCGCACGGCGCATCGTCATCGTCAGCGATGGGGCGGAGACGATGGGGGACGCGGCTGAGGCGGCGAAATTGGCGGCGGCGGCGGGCGTGCCGATTGATTTCTTCCCCCTGTCGCGGGTGGAAGGGGGGGCGGAGGTGATGTTAACGGCCGTTGATGCCCCCACCCGCATCATCGAAGGCGAAACCCTCCGCATTGACGTGACCGCCGAAAGCACCCGCCCGATGAACGCCGCCCTGCGCGTCCTTGCCGGCGGCCAAATCATCTATGACCAGACGGTGCAACTCACCGCCGGCGTGAATCATTTCCCCATCCGCCTGCACGCCACCGCGCCCGACTTCACCCGTTATCGCGTCCAGTTGACCCCCGAC
>WFSA01000148.1 GCA_015486215.1 Anaerolineae bacterium
AAGTGCCTGTCCTCACGAAGGTGGGAATGGGGGCGGGAATGACAACTTTGGTAGTTAAATAAATCGACATGGTTCATTTTTGATGAAATGATCTTTACACTTTTTGGGCGACCCAGCGGGTCGCCCCTACGATTCCCTCCTGTAGGGGGCGATTCGCTGAATCGCCCAACACAAGATAAATTGTAAAGATGGTTTGCCCAATTTTGAACCATGCCAATAAATCTTCGTTCCTTATATATTTTTTTGAGTATCTTCTCAATAAATCGTGGACAAGACTTGACAAATTTCGTCAGCACTTTATTTTACACGAGTATCATTAGGAAAATTTGTCAAGTCTCCTCAGAATACTGAGAAGATACATTTCGATCACGAAAACGATCACGATCACGAATTAAGGCGAGGTTGCAATCGCCCTATTGTTTTGAGTGGAGGAACAACAATGTTTAAAAATTATATAGACCCCATAGAAGGAGAAAAGGCTAAGAAGAAATTGCCGCAGCTGATGGTAGAAGGGTTGCTGTTGGGCGGCACAGGGTTAGGCGTACTCGCCTTGATTTTTGAGATCGCTGCCGACGCATTCAGTGTCGCCGCTTATCAAACCTTACTCGCCATTCATGGTGCCGACGGACAGCATACTGTCGCCATCGCCGCTTTTATCGCCCTGTCTATAATGCTTTTTGTCGGCATCGTGCCTGCATATAAAGCGGGCGCGTATCTAAAGCCAAACGCAGGTGGTAGCGGCCCTTTGGTTGAGGCGATTGGCCCGCCCCAAATGAGATGGCTCTCATGGGTTGGCACGAGTTTGTTCTTCCTTGACGCTGTTCTCACCATCATCATCAGCTCTATATCCGCTTCGGATGTGACGATGCTTGTTATGCCTCAATTAGCTTCTTATCGGCTCATTCTCGCGGAAGTTTTTGCCTTTTTCATCATGGTCGTCCTTGTTTTGATGGGGCCGAAGAAGGCTGTCCCCCTATTTTTATTAGGTGGTGCTGCGTTTACTATCTTTACAATCGCGGCTTTAGCAATGGTCAGTTTGACTGCCGCTGGCAACGCTGAATGGGCATTTTTAACAGATGGTATTGTCACCCGCCTACAGATGGATGGGATTGTATCCGAAGTCGTTCGTGCAGAGACGGTTGTTCTTAGCACGGCACTTATTTTCAAACTGTTCTTCGCCTCTATGTCTAGCGCCATGCTTGGTTTTTCTGGATATGAGGTTATTCCTGCCAGTGGTAAACATGCGGCTCGCCCAAAATGGAAGGTGATTAATACCGCTTTGACATTGGCAGCGATCTTTTTGATCGGGACGGGTATGATGCAGTTGTACGCGGCCAAGCAGTGGGACATTCCAGCAACAGAGGGATATAGCACCTTACTGATTGAATATGAAATCGACGCGGTTCAATTGATGAGCAACGGCCGTTTAAATGCTGATTCTATCAAAGTGACGGGCGACGATACCGTTCATGCGCAAGAGTTCATCGCTGAACAAGAGGCGGAGCATGGAGCCGAACATGCGGAGGGGATGGCTCTGGATGAAGTCGCCTTTGATATAGCTGTTGCCCGTACCATCAAGGAAGTGATGCCTGATAATTCGGCAGGCGGGGTGTTCCTATTTGTTGCTGGTTCGTTGTTAGCTGTCATCTTGCTGTTGGCGCAGGGTGGTGGATATATTGGTGGAGCGGCCGTTGCCGCCAACGCTTCCCGTTTAGGCCGCTTGCCCAAATTCTTCTTGAATGATCGGATCGGTATTGGGATTATTTGGGCTGTTTCGGCCACCCTTATTCCTATCATTCGTGAAGTTGTGGTTGTCGAGGCGTATTACGCCTTTGGCTTTGTCAGTGCCTTTGTGATTACCAGCACCACCGTCGTATTTGTGCGCGATGATGTGCTGATAAAGCGGGGAATCACCCCCGGCTCGGCCGAAGCGAAATCGCTCAAATTCGCAGGTGTGCGCGGCATGATCGCCAGCTACTTTATGATGATCGTTTTGGTGACCCAAAAAACGAGCGCATTACCAGTTATTATCGTTGGTGGATTGCTCATCACTGTTTTTCAACTGTATTATGCTAATGGTGGTTTCAAACGTAAGACGGGAAAAACTGCACCGCATCTTGCTATTGTGCCGGGCGTTCTTCCTTCTCATGTGAATGGATTGCAACGCGCCCATGATAAAGCGCGGCAGCACGGTATTGTTGATGCATTGGAAGAGTTGCTGGCAGCACCCGGTTTTGTAGTGAAGTTTAATCTCGCCCCAGACCGTATTCGTAAATTAGTCGGCTATTTATACAATATCTCGCCTAAATTGCTCTTTCCAGAAGGGGATGATCATCACGGCCGTATAGAAGAGCCGAGCGTCGATTTGGAAGAGACGTATCGGAATGCGTATGATCACAAAGATGAGTTGGCACGGCGCATTGAGGAGTACTCTCATACGGGCATTTTTATGTTTATTCATAATTATCATGCCAATTTAATCAATGAAGAAAACGGCCGTGATGCCCGATTTGTGCAGCAAGCGATGATAAACGCGCTCTTCCCGCTGATCGATGATGCGATCATTTGGAAAGAGTACCGCGATTTTAAAGCAGAACGACAGCCAGAAGAGGTGTGGCAATTCTGTCGGCAACGGTATTTATGGGCGAAAAATCAGTGGCCTAATCTGAGCGGTCGAATTGTCACTATCTGGACATTGCAAGATTTTGGCTTGATCCCGATGGATATTGATGTGACGACTGTTGTTACGGTGGAAGACGGCCGTGAGCGTATGGCGGTTAATTTTAGCGGCATATTGGAAGAGGACGAGTAAGGTAGATAGAGAAAATTGTCGATCAAGGTGACAGGCACTTACCAAGTGCCTGTCACCTTGAAGTCTGGCTATTTGCTTTTAAGTCACTTATCCTTCTACGACCGTCAACAACAACGGCCGTTCCTCCCCATTAACGCCCGGATTATAATAATCATACGCACTGCTCGCGGGCGTTTGCGCCTTGAGCGGATATTTGGCCGTCATGCGATAGCTGAATTTGAACGGCTCCGTGCCGTTTAAACCGCCCAGATAGACGATGATCTGCCGTCCCGTCAGCTCATATTTTTCGATCGTTGTGCCGACATAATCGGCGGGCAGGTCGCTGGAGCGGGCGACGAGAGCGTTGAGGTCTTCCGCGTTGACCGTGAAGCCGGGCGGGATGCCCAAATCAATGAGTGCCCAATCGGCCGTTCCCTCCGCCTCATTCATTTTTACCATCACATTCACCGTCACCGCATCATTCACCGCTAACTCCGTGCGGTCGTAACTGACGGCGATTTCCACCAACTCCTTCTCGGTGAACAGATCGGGATGCGCGTCCAGCGCGTCGTAAGGCAGATAGTAGCTGCCCGTGACTTGGTACATCAACTTCCCTTCCCCTTCCACATGGATGTCTATCACATTGTCGCCCAGCGCGATGTCGCTGAAGGTGACCATCTGCACCACGTCGAAATTGCTCTGGTTGACGGAGACGGTGCGCGTTTGGCCGTTGTTGAGGGTGACGGTGACCGTCGCATCCAGATTTTCGGACGCTTTTTCGGCGGCGGTGATGAACGCTTTTAACGATAAGATCGTCGTCTGCGTCGTGTGCCAATTGCCAAAACTGTCCTTGCTGGCGATGAGGCTGTTCAGCCCCGCTTGTGCCAAATCCATCCGATAGCTACTGCGGAGATATGCCAATGCGGCTAAGGCGGTCGTTTCGATGCTGCCCACGTCGCCATAACTGCCCATCACCGTTGCGTCCTGCGTCTCCCATCTCGCTGCGCCGTCGGTGATGGCGGCGAAATCGGCCAATCTATCAAGCGCAGTGCGCGTGCTGTCGTGCAATGTGCTCCCCTTCGCCTCATCATAGGCGACAAGCGCATTGGCGATGAGAGCCAACTCATACGGATCGCTGACGCTGCTCATGTTTTCGCGCAGATAGTTGACCCCGTTCTGCGTGCCAGATTCGTCGGCAAAGCCCGCATCGGACAAGCCCCAGACGACGTAGGCGGTGACAGGGATCGGTTTGATCTGCGTTGTCAATTGGCTTTCGCGGAAGCCCTCACTGCTTGACCATGAGCCGTCGCTCGCTTGAATGGAGAGCAGCCAGTAGCCGATGCGTTCGATGAGGGCGGGGTCTACATTGTATATTTGGCTCATGTCGAAGAACTCTTGTAAGCCGTAAGCGGTCAACATCGGGTCTGCGGGCGGCTCGCCAAAGAGACTGAATGAGCCGCTTTTGTTGCCGACCTCAAACGTCGTCAGCCGTTGGTAGCCGAGATTGATGTACTCTTCCGCTTTGAACTGCACTTCGGGGGCGATTTGCCCCGTCGCTTGCAGATAGTTGAGGGCGAGGACGTTGGGGTAGGTGCTGGATGATGTTTGCTCAAAACAGCCAGACGGCATTTGGAACAAACTGTCCAATCCTTCGACTACTTGGCTGGCGAGACCGGGATACACTTTGACGGTCAGGTTTTGTGTGCCGGCAATCGCTTCGGCGGGGATGGGGATCGTTGTGTTGACATCTGTTTCTGCATCCATACGGTCAGATTCAGTGAAGAAAATCTCTTTGCCGTCGGGGTAAACTTGCACCTGCTTGACGATGGCATCGCTCATCGTGTCGCCGATGGCGGTGATTTGGAACGGTTTTGCGCCAAATTGCACCGCTTTGATGCGGAAATAGACGACGCTGATATCGTTTGGCGCGATGGTGATCGTCTTTTGTGCGTCGTCGAGCAGTTCAAACCAGCTTTCTTGCTGTAAGGTTAAGTCTACTTGCTGGCTGTCGGGCTGATAGTTGAACACGCCGACGGGGATGCTGACTTCATCCCCCACCGTGAGCGCGAGTGGCAGATCGAGGTCAATGAAAAACTCTTGGAAGACGCGCAGGGGGGCGGTGCTGCTACCTAAACGGCCGTTTTGCGTAGACGCTAACGCCGTCATGCGCCATGTGGTGATCGAGTCAGCGACGGGGATGTCAATTGTTATATTGCCGTCCGCGTCCGTCTCGCTATCGGGTAGCCAGAGCATCGTTTCGGGGAAGTATTGACGCAGGCGGGGCGGTTCACTGCCCGTTTCCCCGCTTTGGGCGAGACTTTTGTCGGCGGCGGCATCAGCGGCGACAGGCATAGCCGTATCCATAGCCGCCCCCTCAAAAACCATATTATTTTCCATCAGCATCATATCATTGCCGCCGCGCATTCCCATGCCGCCGCCTTGCGCCATCAAGCCTGCAAGGGGTATGGTTAATGTGCCTAATGCGACGAATAGAGCGGGAACTGCCGTTCCCCATCGCCGATCAAACATAAATCCAGCCGAGCGCATCAGATATGCGAGCGGCAGTAAGAACAAAGCCAGTGCGGCTGCGCCCATGTCGCTTAGATAGAAGTCGCTTATATCGTCAATCACCCCCATCCCGACCGCCAACAGGATAAAGAGCAGTGTTAAGCCCGTCACCCATCCCAACGCATTATCTCCTTTGCGCCGTGCAACGATGGCGAGAATGATGAAGCTGATCAGAACGATTGGTACGAGGACAGCGGTAATGGGATCGCCGTTGTACCAGAAAAATTCATTGATGAGGTAGAAGATGCCCGATATAAAGATAAATGATAAGAGGCCGAGCGCAATCGTTATCCCCACTTTTTTGAGAAAGCTGCCAGAACGCCAGACGGCGGTGACAGTGAACCCTATTGCGGCCACAGGGATGAGTATCAATAGCCAAAAGAGGAGTTTGCTCAGATTGGTGAAGTAGATGCCTTGCTGATCGTAAGCGATTTGCATGTTTGCGTCATGGGAGTTGATGTTAAGGGTGTGATCGGTGGTCATCAACGCAGCTTCTGCCAGCGACGCTTTGGCCGCTCCTTCCTGTGCCTGCCGCAAAAGCGGGTCGCTGACCGGCTCGCCGCCGATTAGATCGCCGATTAGATCGCCGATTAGATCGGGGACAGAAAAGCCGTGCAGTTCATATTTGGGCTGCAAAAGTTCCTCTTCTAGCATGAAATACAGTTTGGCAAAGCCTGCGTCTTGCTCGGCAAGGGCGAAGACCGCTTCGTCCACGACGGCCAGCCCGATGGCTGAGGCCGCCCCTGTGCCGTCTTGATCGGTGACGTTGATGTTGAGAACGGCCGTGTTTCCCGGCCGATATGTTTCTTGGTCAGTCGTCAGCGTCACCGCTAATTCGTCGGCATTGTCCACCAATACGATGCGCGTGTCGCGTGCCATCAATCCTGAACGCAAAATTTTGTAAGCACGCAGTTCTAGCGTGCCGAAGAGGTCGGGGGTGAGGTCAATCGCTGCTTCCGCACGGCCGTTTTCCACCTTAATCGCGCGGGTGCTGACTGTCTGCCCCTCGCGGATGATGTCCAAATAAATTGTGCCAGAGGGGGCGGAGGTGAGTAAGGTCAGGTTCATCGTCCCGCCAACTTGGTACACGGGACGGTCGGGGCGCAGCAAGACGGACTCTTCTTGGTATACGCTGTCGAAGTAGAAGTATTGGTCGGCGCGATTGCCTTGTGGATCAACGGCCGTTATATTGACCTCTTGATACGAGTCTTCGGGGGTGAATGGGATTTCTGCTAGCCCGTATTCGCCCGTTTCGACGGTGATTATCTCGTTTCCTATGGACATCTCGAGTGAGGCGGGGGCGGGACGGCCGTCGGGATAACTAATCAGCACATACAAAATGTTTTCTACGCCGGGACGGAATTGGCCGCCTTCGGGGATGGCGTTGATGATCAAATTGCTGCCGGTGACGGGGAAGGTCAGCCCTTCGCTTTGGGTGTGGTTGGTCTGATCGGTGACATGTGCCTGCAAGTAGAATGTGCCTGTGCCGCCGTCTAAATCGGTGCCGACGATGTAGTCGGGCAAGGTGAAGGTGAAGGGAAAACGGCCGTTCTCATCCGTCGTCCCCTGCACGGTGAACACCCCCTGCCGCTCAAAATCAAAGGTGAACCCTTCGAGCGTGATCTCTGCGTTGCTGACTGCTTTGCCGAAGAAGTACGCCGCGTCAACTGTGCCGTTGACAAGTGCGCCAGGTTGGTAATACGGCCGCTCCGTCTCCACGCTAATGTTGAATTTTGGTAGCACATACCGCTCCACCGTAACTGTTTTTTCTGAAGAGACCCCGTTCAGAATGGCGGTGATTTTATACGCGCCGCTGTTGACCTGATCGGCTAATTGGAAATCGGTAAACGCCACACCAAAATCGCTTGTCGTCTGCGTTTCACGGAAAATAGTGTTCCCTTTGCCGTCGGCAATGATCAGTTCCATCTTCATCTTAGCGGCCGGAGCGAGGTCAAACGTGGAGAGAGCCAACGCCCGCAGATGGATGATTTGGCCGGGTTGGTAAAGCGGTTTGTCGGTACTCAACAGCACGCGGTAATCGCGGCTGATGGCGACGGTCTGCTCGATGCTGTCTTTGCCCAAGCGGGATTTTGTGTTAATGATGAGTGTATATCCCACATTTTCGTCATCAGGAACGGTGAAATTCAGTTCCGCGCCGCCGTTTTCGTCCGTTTTGCCGTCATAAATGACGATCTCATCGCCGCTGGGCGACTTCAAGATGGCTTCAACATCAGCATTGGGCAGCGGGGCGGCATCGCTACTGTCGCGCACGGCGACGCGCATGGCGGCTTGGCTGCCGGGTACAAGCTGGCTCTGTCCTAATAGGATGGTTTCGTGTTGGCTGAGGTGGTCGGGCAGATTGTAGTAGTAGATGGAAACGGCCGTTAAGCCCAGAATAAAAACGAGCGCGCCGAGTGCGCCCCATACTTTTCTTAATTTGAACATACTGTTGCCTCCGAATCAGGTATCGTTTACGGCAGATTGTACTGCCTTGTCTTTGTACAACGAAATGGGGGGCGGCTTTGTTCCATAATGCAGAAAAGCCGCGCTTTTGCTGAAAGCGCGGCTTTTTCGGTGTGACTACAGCAGATTATGGAAATAAACAGATGTTTTCTCGACTGCACCATCCGTTTATTTCTTTCATTTGTTGTTGTCACCCCAAAATATTGAAGGGTTACACTGTAAAGATGGTTTGTCCTGTTTTGAACCATGCCCGGATTTCTTTGTTTTAGGCCATTTCTAAATTCAAATCACCCAAAACTTTGATTGTTATTCCCGCGTAGGCGGGAATCCACTCCTCGAAAACATATGGATTCCCATCTTCATGGGAATGACAAACGTATAATTATTTTTCATAAATGGCCTAAAGCAAAACTTTTGATTTATGAACCATATCGTTTGTCTTAATAATCTTAATACTCTGCGCCCCATCCTCCAAACCGCACTGTTAAATTCCAAATTTACGCCGTTTTTAGCAGCTCCGCAATTGACATAACATGTGAATTGCGGGGAATTTATGCGTTATGATTGTCGTGATCGTATTTCGTGATCGGGTTTTTCGATTTTCGATCACGATTACGATCACGAATTAAGGCGAGGTTGCAATCGCCCTAAAAAATGTTGAAAAAAACTGCGATCAAAAAAATCTTGTGGTATACTTCGCCCGCATCCGCATAGCACGAACAAAAATTTAGGCA
This sequence comes from Anaerolineae bacterium, assembly GCA_015486215.1. Lineage (GTDB taxonomy): Bacteria > Chloroflexota > Anaerolineae > Promineifilales > Promineifilaceae > S016-13. The sequence goes on from WFSA01000148.1 coordinate 8,557, forward strand.
CACCCCATGAACAAAATCCTTAGGGAAAACTCGTAAATAACTGTGGCCAAGGTGACAGGCACTTGGCAAGTGCTTGTCACCTGAAAGTCCAAAGTTAAAAACGAACCTTCCCTTAACGACTTGATTGCTCTCGTCGGCTACACAGAGGTTGACGCACAAACTTTACGCATCGTTGCGGCTCAAACATAGCCGTGGGGGAAAGCGATAACGGCCGTTTTCTACGACACCGTTTATATACACGTATGGCGGCCGTTTTTCGCAGAGGCGAACGCCCCGCTCGTGAAGAAATGTTCATGCAATGGTATCTTCTCAATAAATCGTGGACAAGAGTTGACAAATTTCATCAGCACTTTATTTTACACGAGTACCATTAGGAAAATTTGTCAAGCCTCCCCAGAATACTGAGAAGATACATGCAATGGTATATACTGCTCACATCAGGGTTGATTGACGATGATTTTTGGCAATGGCAATGGTATGCCGGCCTTATCCATATCCCGCGCGGTATTCGGAATGCGTACATGATGGGCATGATGAGCCGTGTGCAGCAACTATTCGGCCAACATTGTCTGCGTACCTTCGATGCCGATCAAGCACTCGTCGTTTATAACGCATTCAAGCGCGTCACCGATGTCGTCTCTGGTCTGATCGCTGAAAGTTATTTTCAAAGCTATATAGAAGCGGTCGAACGGGCGACCGCACAAACCAAAGAAAGTTTGGATCGGCGCGTAGATATCGCCATCGCTGAGATGGTTGCCAAAGCGCAGGGTGTTCGTCTATAACCTTCCCTTTTTAAAAATAGAACTGGTTAAGTATTTTAAGGAATGATACTTGACCAAAACGAGCAATTGACAATTTGACATAGTTCATGCAGCTTGCGAAGAGGTATAGGACACAGATGGCAGGTTTCTAGGATAAATGCAGATAAATAACCTGCGTTTATCCTGAAAGTCTACGTCCCATTCTTGATGTGAACGATGCCGATAATATTTACAATTTCATTCCTACACATACGGAGGTCATATTCATGACAAACACATATATACCCAAAAAATTGTACAATCCCAGCCCCGCCATCGTTGCGGCCGCCCATGTGCCGGATTATGAAAAGGTTCACGCCGAAGCGAGTGCCGATTTAGCCGCTTTTTGGGGCAAAATCGCCGCCGAGAATTACGAATGGTATGAGCCGTGGGAGATGGTGCTGGATGAGAGCAACGCCCCATTTTACAAATGGTTCGTGGGTGCAAAGACAAATATCATCCACAATGCCCTTGATCGTCACATGCGAACGGCCGTTCGCAACAAAGCCGCCCTCATTTTTGAAGGGGAGAAAGGGGACAAGCGCACCTACACCTACCAGCAGCTCAATCATGAAGTAAGCAAATTTGCCAGCGTTTTACGCTCAATGGGTGTGGAGAAGGGGGATCGGGTGACCATTTATATGGGACGCACCCCTGAATTGATGATTGCGATGTTGTCCTGTGCCAAAATTGGGGCGATGCACTCCGTTGTTTATGGCGGCTTTTCGACTGAGGCGTTACACGGCCGTATTGAAGACAGTAACTCCAAATTGCTCATCACCAGCGATGGCGCATGGTTGCGCGGCAATGTTATCGAACTCAAAAAAATCGCTAACGAAGCGGTAGACCGCGCTGGCTCCATCCAATCCGTCATTTGCATCAAGCGGGTGGGCAACGATGTAGAGATGGTTCCCGGCCGTGATTACTGGTATCACGATTTGATGCACCTGCCCATTGCCGACGCGAACGCCAAAACAGAAGTGATGGATGCCGAAGACCCGCTCTTCATTTTGTACACCTCTGGCACGACGGGTAAACCGAAAGCGATTTTGCACACACACGGCGGTTATATGGTGTGGACTTCGACCACGCTCAAATGGACATTTGACGTTAAGCCCGAAGATCTGTGGTGGTGCGCCGCCGATCCCGGCTGGATTACCGGCCACAGTTACATTGTCTATGCGCCGCTGATTTTGGGCGCGACCAGCTTTATGTATGAAGGCGCACCGACCCATCCATACCCAGATCGTTGGTGGTCTTTAGTCGCCAAATACGGCATTTCGATTTTATACACCGCCCCGACCGCCATTCGCGGCCTCATGCGCTTTGGTGCAAGCTGGCCGAATAAGCACGATCTTTCCAGCCTGCGCCTGCTCGGTTCCGTCGGCGAGCCGATCAATCCCAGTGCATGGGAATGGTATTATCGTGTCATCGGCAACGAACAATGCCCGATTATGGATACATGGTGGCAGACAGAAACGGGCGGCTTTATGATCACGCCGTTGCCCAGTGTGCCGCTCAAACCCGGCTCTGCCACACGCGGTTTCCCCGGCATCCAAGTGGATGTTGTGGATGAGGAAGGGGATTCTGTGCCGCCAAATGAAGAAGGGTATTTGGTGGTGAAGGCACCGTGGCCGGGCATGTTACGCACGCTTTTCCAAGACCCAGATCGATATGTTTCTCAATATTGGGAACGGTTTGCCGAGCAGGGATGGTATTTGACGGGCGATAGTGCCAAGAAGGATGAAGATGGCTATATCTGGGTTATTGGTCGTATTGATGATGTGATCAAGGTGTCAGGTTATCGGCTGGGAACGGCCGAAATTGAGAGCGCGTTGGTCAGCCATGCGGCCGTCGCTGAAGCGGCGTGCATCGGCGTGCCAGACCCGAACGAAATTCGCGGCAATATCGTCAAAGCGTATTGCATTTTGCGGCAAGGGTTTGAAGCGACGGATAAATTGTCGATGGAGTTGCGCGATCATGTCGGTCACGAGATGGGGCCGATTGCCAAACCGACGACGGTGGAGTTTGTGGAGAGTCTGCCCAAGACACGCTCAGGTAAAATCATGCGCCGCGTGCTGAAAGCGAAGGCAATGGGCAAGGAACTTGGCGACTTGTCTACGCTGGCGGATTAGGGAGGAGATGAATAATGAATAATGAAGTGAGATCGTGATTCCATTTCATTATTCATTATTCATTATTTTTAGGTTTGAAAATGAAAGGCCGCCTTAACAGGGCGGCCTTTTTTGATCTTAGGAACGAAGATTTATTTAAGGCCATTCATGAAAAACAATTGGGTGTGTTTCAAATGAGTTGAACCAAAGTGATTGTCACGGGGCAAACGGACTTAATTTACCCGAAACTATGCGCCCCGTGACTATCACTTCTACTGAAATGAAACACACCCAAAACAATTACACGTTTGTCATTCCCCCATCCCCACCTTCGTGAGGACAGGCACTTCGTGAGGGCAGTCTCCGTGAAGACGGGAATGACAATCAAAATTTTGGGTGATTTAAATTTAGAAATGGCCTAACTGTCTATAAACAGTTTCCTTCTTTTACATGGGCAAAGCCCTTTGAAAAAGGGAGGTAATATATAGACAATCACTTAGGGAAGGTTCGTTTTTAACTTTGGACTTTCAGGTGACAGGCACTTGCCAAGTGCCTGTCACCTTGGCCACAGTTATTTACGATAGGGGTGACTTGTGGGATTGATGAGGGGGATTTGTACGTTTTTGGCTTTTGATCACAAAAACGATCACGACAACCGTAACGCCTTTGGGTGATGACAGCGAATTTAGGAAGGAACGAATGGGTAAACGGCCGTTTTTTTCACAATAATCGGACAGTCACGGGGCGAATGGACTTGGTTTGTCCAAAACTATACGCCCCGTGACTGCCACTTCCATCCTGCAGCTTTGCCTAATAAATACTTGGAATAAATGTCTGATCACTCATCGGTGGACGAATATACCCTGTATTTTCTTCACGCGGCGGTAACTCGATAGGCGGCAATGAAACATCTTCATACGGAATTTGGCTCAAAATATGGGTAATCGTGTTCAAACGCGCCCGTTTCTTATCATCAGAATTAACAACATACCATGGGGCTTGCTTGATGTCTGTATGCTCAAACATACGATCCTTTGCCTTAGAATATTCTACCCAGCGACGACGATCTTCTAAATCCATCGGGCTGAGCTTCCATCGTTTGTATGGGGTGTCCACCCGCGCCTGAAAGCGTTTCTCCTGCTCTTCATCACTAACAGAGAACCAGTATTTTAATAAAATGATGCCAGATCGTACCAACATGCGTTCAAATTGCGGGCATGAGCGCAAGAACTCTTTGTACTGATCATCGGTGCAAAATCCCATTACAGGCTCAACCAAAGCGCGGTTGTACCAACTGCGATCAAGGAGGACAATTTCACCAGCGGCTGGTAAATGGGCAACATACTTTTGGAACCACCATTGTGTTTTTTCGCGGTCGCTTGGCTTGGGTAAGGCGGCAACGCGCACGGCCGTGTTGCTGGTACGCTCCATTATCCGTTTGATAACTCCTCCCTTGCCTGCACCGCTGCGCCCCTCAAAAAGAATGACAACACGCAATCCTTCTTGTGCGACCCAGTATTGCAATTTGACTAATTCAGTTTGCAAACGAATCAATTCAGCTTCGTAATACGCTGTTTTGAGCTTCCCATTTTTCTTTACTTCTGGTGGGCTGCTTGGCAAAAGATGTTTCGGAATACCAAGAGATTCATAACGATCAACTTTCGGTTTACCATCATTCTTCTTATTCATAGGTGTATCTCCTTAATATGCGAGTTATGAACTGCAAGTGTGCATGTGTATGCCTGCCTGCATCATTCCTCTTCTTGTGGACGGGTGATGTCTAATAAATAGGTATAGTCCACATTGAACCCATCCAAAATTTTATCGGGATCTGCGATTAAGCCAGTGTCGGTGACGATGCCCATCATCACCTGACCAGCGTAGCTGATAATGCTAAGCCCTAGACTGACACGCCCAGCTTGCGGAACCCAGAACATGAGACTTTTGATTTTGCCGCCAGCCATATAAAGCGGGATGGGCGGGCCGGGAACATTGGTCATAACGGCCGTTGCTTTTGCCGCCACTTGCCCGACTATGCCCGCCTGCATCTCTTTGGGCGTAAGCCCTAATACAGACAATAGGCCTAATGCGGCCGTCGCTTCTGACGAATTTTTCAACTTTGCCATGCGTTTATGGACTTCTTGCAACCGTTCCAGCGGGTCTTCAATACCAATAGGCAAGGAGAGGAATACCAAACCAAACTTATTCCCTAACTCCTCCATTTCATCCGCTTTGCGTAAATTGACGGGTATAGCTGCCCGAAAATTCACTCCTTCAACCGACTCGCCCCGTTCGATCATATAATGACGCAACCCGCCAACCAATGCAGTCACCAGCACATCGTTGACCGTTGTCCCTGTCGCGTTTTTGATTGTTTTTACATCAGCTAACGGTATCGGATCAATCCAGATACCCTGTTTACGCACGCCCAATTTGCCGCGATAAATCGTTTGCGGGTCTGACGGACGGAGCAGTAAACGGCTGACAGCGATCGCCCCGTCAGCACCTGTCTTCGCTATATTGAATAGATGCCCGCGATCGGCAAAGATCGCGTCACGCTCTTTTTTGATGAAGCGGGCGGTCGAACGGGTAAAATTGACCGTATTTACCGCCCGTTGCGCGATCACGCTGATACCGCCGCGCAATAATTTCCGTCTCTTTTTCTTCTTGGGGGTGGAGTCATCACTATATTTATGCAATGGTGCATCATCAGTGAAGTCAGCCATCGCCAATAGCAAAAACATTAACGCCATTCCGTCAGCGATGCAATGATGAAGCCGCACGATGATCGCGCTCCCTTCTTCATACTCTTCTATAAAATGGAATTGCCATAACGGCTTGCTAAAATCAAGGGGGGTGCTGAGTAAATTGCTGGCGAGTTCTTGCAACGCGATCTTGCCGCCCGGTTTGGGCAATGCAGTACGAATCAGATGGGAACGTATATCAAAATTTGCATCTTCTTCCCAATAAGGCGGGTTGAGCGGCACATGCGACTCGCGCACGCGCATACGAAAGCGATCAAATTTGAGCCAACGGACTTCCAAAAGTTCCTGAAACCGAGCGAAAGAAACTGGCCTGTCAAATGTTAGAACGCCAGTCACCATCATAAGATTGGTCGGGTCTTCCATTCCCAGCCATGCAGAGTCTACACTGGATAATGGTACGGTTTTACTCATGAATTGCTCCTTTATTATGAAAATACGAAATTATAGCCCATTTTTTCTTATTTATTAGGAATATATGGAGGATAGTATAACCTAATTTGGAAAGGTGTGGAAATTTGTCGATTATATGAATTAGGGCGATTGCAACCTCGCCTTAATTCGTGATCGTTTTCGTGATCGAAAATCGAAAAAACCGATCACGAAACCGATCACGAAATACGATCACGACAATCATAACGCATAAATTCTTCGTAATTCACATGTTATGTCAATTGCGGAGCTGCTAAAAACGGTGTAAATTTGGAATTTAACAGTGCGATTTGGAGGTTGCAATCGCCCTATTATATGAATTAGGGCGATTGCAACATTAAGAATTGGACACTGATTGCATAGATGAATACAGATAAAAAGGTATCTTCTCAATAAATCGTGGACAAGACTTGATAAATTTTAGGAAAATTTGTCAAGTCTCCCCAGAATACTGAGGAGATACATGAAAAGGTAAAATTAGTGTGATCAGTGTCCAATTTCAAAACAAGATGTATCTTCTCTATATTTCGGGGTGACTACAATGGATGAAAGAAATAAACGGATAGCGCAGTCGAGAAAATATCCATTTATTTTCATAATCCGCTGTAGTCATATTAAAAATAAAATAATTTCCCCGCTTTTTTGAGAAGATACCCAATTTTCTATAAAAGACGAGTATGCAATCGTCCTAATTGTATGAATGTGTTGTCTGATTTGTGCAGGAATGACGTTTTCTGACAGCTTGTTTACGTTTTTCCTCTCTTGCAACCCATGACGCACTGTGTTATAAATATATTGATGACGCACTGCATCATAAGCATGGGAACGTATAAGAATGAGCCGAATTTATTTGAGTTTAGGAACAAATCTAGGTGACCGTCACGCGAATTTGGAACACGCGATTGATGCACTGCGCGAGGGGACGGGTGTATCAAGCGACATTGAAATGGCGCGCGGTATTTTGATAACGCACATATCCCCTCTTTACCAAACAGCCCCATGGGGTGTGACTGATCAGCCTGATTTTCTCAACCTTTGTATTGCCGCTAAAACTGACCTTTCTCCGCATGATCTGCTCGCTTGTCTAAAAACAATTGAAACTGAATTGGGGCGCGAAACGGCCGTGCGCTGGGGACCTCGCCTGATTGATATCGACATCCTCTTTTATGATGACTTAATAATGCAAAACGACAGGTTGACCATCCCCCATGTCAGCATCGTCGACCGTGCCTTTGTGCTTGCCCCGTTGGCAGATATTGCCCCCGATTTTATTCACCCGCAGACGAATCAATCCATCAAAATTATGCTCGATAAACTTGACCAAACGGCCGTTACCAAACTCCCCCATCCCTTCTTCGCTGATCACACCCGCATCATGGGCATCATTAACGCCACTCCCGACAGCTTTTCGGGTGACGGGCTGGACGGCAATATTGCCGCCGCCGTTGCCCAAGCAATCCAATTTGCCGCCGATGGCGCAGATATTTTAGACATCGGTGCCGAAAGCACACGGCCGGGAAGCAGACCGATTACCGCTGATGAAGAGATAGCGCGGTTGATCCCAGTGATAACGGCCGTTCGTGCCGCCACTGATCTACCCATCTCCGTAGACAGCTATCGCGCCCCCGTCGCCGAAGCCGCTTTGAACGCGGGGGCGGATTGGGTCAACGATGTGTGGGGACTGCGGATGGATGACGGGATGGCCGCTCTCGTTGCCCGTGCGGGCTGCCCTGTGGTGCTGATGCACAATCGCAGCCAGCCGAAAGAGGTGGCGCAAGAAGCGGCACTCGGCGGGCGGTATGTTGGCTCAACATATGACAACCTGCTGGCCGATGTGAAGTGTGAACTGGGCAAAAGTGTCACCCTCGCCCTTGCCGCAGGGGTGAAAAAAGAGCAGATTATTCTCGATCCGGGCATCGGCTTTGGTAAAACGGTCGCCCAGAATTTGGAACTGCTTAACCGCTTACCAGAGATAAAAGCGATGGGATACCCCATCTTATTAGGCACATCGCGCAAGTCGTTTATTGGCTACACGCTTGATCTGCCCCCCGATGAGCGGGTGGAAGGGACAGCCGCCACCGTTGCCATTGGCATTGAACGGGGCGCGGACATCATCCGCGTCCATGACGTAAAAGCGATGGCGCGTGTCGCCAAAATGACAGATGCGATAGTGAAAAGATAGAGTGTTGAGATAGAGATAGAGAGGGCGTACAAGACCATAATGTTCTCTCTATCTCTACACTCTATCTCTATCTTTTCTCCGAAGGAGAAGAAATGATAGATTTCCGATTAGATGAAGAGCAAAAAATGTTGACCGACGCGATTGCGCGGTATTCACGGGAGATGGTTCGCCCTGTTCATCGTGATGCAGAGGAAAATCGAGCGATCCCGTCGGCCGTTGTGGAGGCGGGCTGGGAGATGGGGGTGTTGCCGAGCGGTATTCCAGAGGAGTACGGCGGCTTTGGCGAGTATTCGGCGGTGACGGGTGCGGTGGCGACAGAGGCGTTTGCATGGGGCGATCTGGCGGTGACGATGAGCTTGATGACCCCCAATTTAGTCGCCGTACCGTTGATGCTGTCGGGGACGGAAGCGCAGAAAAAACGGTATTTGCCCGCCTTTTGCGAAGAGCGGATGCCTGATATGACAGCGGCGATCACCGAACCTCGCATTCAATTTTCGCCTTATACATTGCAGACAACGGCCGTTTTCAAAAACGGCCTTTATTATCTCAACGGCGAAAAAACGATGGTTCCGCTGGCTGATTTAGCCCAAACGATCCTCGTTTACGCCAGCGAAGGGAGCAAAACGGAAGCGTTCCTTGTCCCAGCCGACACGGTCGGCCTCACCATTGGCGAACGGGATAAGTTGATGGGCGTGCAAGCGTTGCCCACTTTCAAAGTATCGCTCAACGATTGCGTCATTCCAGCTGCCAACAAATTGGGCGGTGGTGATGGGATTGATTTTGACAAGATTATGAGTCATAGCCGTGTCGCCTTAGGTGCGGCGGCGGTCGGGATGGCACGCGCGGGGTTTGAATACGCCCGCGATTACGCTAAAGAGCGGGTGCAGTTCGACGAACCTATCGCCCATCGTCAATCCATCGCCTTCATGTTGGCGGAGATGGCGACCGATGTGGACGAAGCGCGGCTGATGGTATGGGAAGCGGCGTGGAAATTGGATCGAGGCGAGGATGCTGTGCGGGAAACGGCCGTTCTCAAGCGGCACATCGACGAAATGGTCGTCCGCAACGCCGATCGTGCCCTGCAAATTCTCGGCGGCTACGGCTACATCCGCGAATATCCTGTTGAATTATGGCTGCGTAACGCACGCGGTTTTGCAACCTTTGATGGGTTAGCCATCATCTAAAGAAGTGTAGAGATAGAGGGTAGAGACAGAGGGAAACGCGCAAAAGTGGCGTTGTGCGTGTCTCTCTATCTCTATCTCTCGTCTCTATACTTTACGGAGTAATTATGATTGATTTTGAACTACCCTCATTTATTCAAAACCAGAACCAACTGATTAAGATGGTTGCGGAACAAGCAATGCGGCCGTTTTCGCGCGATTTGGATGAGAATGAGCATACACGCCCCGATGCGTTTGTTGATATGACATGGCCGTTTACAAAAGAGATGATGAAGCGTGATTTGAAACGGATACAAACGGCTATTGATGCGAACGGTGTATCTAAAAACGGCTCCGCGCCTAAAAAAGAGAAGAAGGTCAACATGGGCGCGTTGTCGCTGATTTTGATGATTGAGCAATTGAGCTGGGGCGACACAGGGCAATACCTTTGCCTGCCGCACCCGATGTTGGCTGGCGCAGCCGTTTCCTCATCTGGCACACCCGAACAGCAGATCAAATTCCTCAGCCGCTTCACCGAAGGAGACCCCAAATGGGGGGCGATGGCGATCACCGAGCCGGGAGCGGGGTCTGACAATAGCTCGATGCGAACAACGGCCGTTCTCGACCCCGACACCAACGAATGGATTCTCAATGGCGAGAAAATCTTCATCACCAGCGGCGGCATGGCGTTGGAAGAGTCGGATGGCATCTGTATCGTCTGGGCGACAATTGATCCCGACGCGGGACGGGCGGGCATCAAATCATTTGTCGTCGAAGCGCATAATCCGGGCGTGACTGTCGCTAAACCAGAGCATAAGCTCGGCATTCGCGCCAGCGATACGGTATCGCTCCATTTCAACAACGCTCGCGTGCCTTACGAAAATTTGCTCGGCAATCCTGAAATCAAGCAGAAAAGCCGCAAAGGGTTCAAAGGGGCGATGAAGACATTCGACTCCTCCCGTCCGGCCGTCGCCGCCAGCGCGATGGGGACGGCTCGCGCCGCCCTTGAGTTCACGCTGGAAACGCTGGAAAAAGAGGGTGTTGTGATTGATTATCGCAAGAGCAAATTTGAGATGACGGCCGTTGAAGCCGACCTCATGGAAATGGAAGCGCGATACAAAGGCGCGTGGCTGCTCACCCTCCGCGCCACCGCCCAAATCGCCCACAACGAGAGCAATCGCTTGGAAGCCAGCATGTGCAAATTCCGCGCTGGCGAAGCCGTCACCTGGATCACCCAAAAAGCGGTCGAACTGCTCGGCCCGCTCGGCTACTCCCGCGACATGCTGGTCGAAAAATGGATGCGCGATGCCAAAATCAACGACATCTATGAAGGCACGAAGCAGATCAATCAACTGATTGTCGCTCGCAGTATTCTTGGCTATACGCGCCGTGAACTCAAATAGAACGCGGCATGTAAGGGCGGGATTGCGCGGAATGGCGTTGGTAGAAACAAAACCAGCTTGCCTCCGCGCAATCTCGCCCCTACGCAGATAAATATCATCATTAGAATCACTGTCTATTTGGTTCGCCGCTATCCTCTTGTTTTTATTTACGCTATACTATGGTCAATGTAATTCTGACAGCAAGAGGTGAATGAAATGGAATCTTTATCATTTGATTTGAGCGACGTTAAGACAGTCTACGACAGCTCTGGAAACCAAAAAGAGGTCATTCTTAGCTACCAAAAGTTTCGACAAATCAAAGAATTCCTTTTTCAGTTCCGTTCTGATGATCGGGATGAATCTCGGCGTATAGTTGAGCAGGAAAAAGCGGTGATGGATCGAGAAGAATCCGCTTATCACAAATTACATCCTTCATTGTTAGAAAAGTATCCGAATCAATATGTGGCAATTTATGGCGGGGAGTTGGTTGACCACGATAGCGATCAAGTTGACCTATATTTGCGCGTCAAATCTCGCTATCCAGATAGATTCGTTTGGATAGCACCCGTTCATGCAGAGCCAGAAGAGATTTATGTCACCCGTTCCCCTCGTTTTGATGGAGCGGGCTGATGATTTATACGCATGAATATGATACAGAGTACGCCTTCGGCCCCGCATTACCCATCATTGACATAACTATCTCGTCTATTGATGGCGCATATGACAGCGAAGAGATGCGAGCGTTAATTGATTCTGGAGCCGATGCCACCATAATTCCCCTGAATGTATTGAGTAGTGTTAACGCAGATAAAGTTAGGCGAGCGCGAATGCGTTGGGGATCGCACCACAGTCGTACTTATGATGTTTATCTGGTCATGTTGCAAATTGGACAGTTTCAAATACGCGGTGTGCGTGTTTTGGCAGATAAATTCAGCGACGAAATTATATTAGGACGTAACGCGCTGAATCAGATGATTGTGACATTAAATGGTTTAGCTAATGTCGTAGAAATTTCACAATAAATGAATAATTAGTGATGAATTAGGGCAACCCAACCCCCTGATAGGCGCGACCATCAATAATTCATGATTAACAATTCATTATTCGACATGGTTCAAATTAGGGTAAATCATCTTTACAGTGTTGGGCATGGCGACACCATGCCCGTACCATGATCACTCGTGTAGGGGCTTGGCGTTGCCATGCCCAATGCCACAAACAGTGTAAAGATGAAATGTTCATTATTGAACCATGTCCATTATTCATTATTACCAAGGAGACCACATGAGTTATCGCATTGATAAAGTCGCCATTATTGGCGCAGGAACGATGGGGGGCGGCATTGCTGCTCACCTTGCCAACATTGGCATTCCCGTCGTTCTGTTAGACATTGTTCCCCCCAATTTGACCGATGAAGAGAAGAATGATCCAGCCGCGCGCAATCGTATTGTGCAGAGTTTGTTTACGCGCATGGCGAAGGCGAAACCCGCCAATTTGGCGCGGAAAGATCGGGCTGACCTCATCAGTATCGGCAATACCGAAGATGATTTTGACAAAATCGCGGATGCGGATTGGATTATTGAGGTGATTATCGAACAGTTGGCTCCAAAACAGGCGTTGATGGAGCGGATTGAGGCGGTTCGCAAGCCAGGTAGCTTTGTGACTTCCAATACGTCGGGTATTCCGATCAATGAGATTGCAAACGGCCGTTCTTCCGATTTCAAAGCGCACTTCCTCGGCACCCATTTCTTCAATCCCCCCCGTTACCTCAAACTGCTGGAACTCATCCCCACCGCCGACACCGATCCCGCCGCGCTGGAGTTCTTCAAAGCATTCGGGACTGACGTGCTGGGCAAAGGCGTGGTCGTTTGCAAAGATACCCCCAACTTCATCGGCAACCGCTTCTTCGCCATCGCCGCCAGTTATGCGATTGAGAAAGCGTTGGTCGGCGGCTTCTCCGTCACCGACACCGACATGATCACTGGGCCGCTGATTGGCCGCCCGAAAACGGCCACCTTCCGCCTGATGGATTTGGTCGGGCTGGACATTATGGGGCATGTGATCAGCAATCTGTACGCCGCCACTCCCGATGATGCGTACCGCGACATTTTAGTCGCCGAGAAAAGCCATACCTTAGTCAACACAATGATCAAAAATGGCTGGCTGGGGAACAAAAGCAAGCAAGGGTTCTCCAAAAAAGTTTTTGTAGACGGCAAACGGGAATTCCATACGCTGAATTTAGCCACGCTGGAGTATGAACCATCTGGCAAGACGCGGTACGAATCGGTGGGCAAGGTTCGTAAAGTTGAGGATTTGGGCGAACGTCTGCGCGGTTTGCTGGCATTTGACGATGCGGCCGCCAATTATGCCCGAGACGTGCTGTTCTATGGCTTCGCCTACGCCGCTTATGTTGCGCCTGAAATCGCGTACAAATTGAGCGATGTGGATGACGCGATGCGCTGGGGCTTTGCCCATGAAGCTGGCCCGTTTGAAATGTGGGATATGCTCGGCGTGGCCGAAACGGCCGAAAAGATGGAAGCGGCCGGTTTACAGGTCGCCGATTGGGTGAAGGAGATGTTGGCGAGCGGCCGCACCTCCTTCTACAGTGACGAAGATGTGTATGATTGGGATAGCAAAACGGCCGTCACCCTCCCCATCGACAAAAATATCATCCACCTTGAAGGGTTGAACAAAGTCGAAAGCAACATGAGCGCAAATTTGCGCGATATGGGCGACGGCATCGCCCTGTTGGAGTTCACCTCCAAGATGAACGCCATCGACGCGGACATTATCGAGATGACGCATAAAGCGTTAGCGCGGCTAGACAGCGATTTTGACGGGCTGGTCATCGGTAACGAGGGCGCGAATTTCAGCGTCGGGGCGAATATTTTCGCCGTCGCCGTCTCTGCTCAGCAAGGGATGTGGGATCAGTTGGACGCGATGATTCACGGCTTGCAGGATGCGACCTTTAAGCTACAACATGCACCAAAACCAGTGGTAACGGCCGTTCACCAAATGGCACTCGGCGGCGGCAACGAGTACGCGATGGCTGGCTGGGAAGCGGTCGTCGCCCATGAGTCATACATGGGATTGGTCGAGTTCGGCGTGGGTCTCATCCCCGCTGGCGGTGGCTGTAAGGAGACGTTACGCCGTCGCCTCAACCCCGTCATGGCCGACGCAAACGCCGACGTATTGCCGACGATGCAATCCGTCTTTGAACAAATCGCCCTTGCAAAGGTTGCCACCAGCGCATGGGAAGCGCGGACGATGGGATACGTTCACAATGACGACACCATCGTGATGAATAGTGACCATCGCTTTGCCAAAGCGAAACAACGCGCCATGCAGCTTGTCGCTGCTGGCACGCGCCCGCCAGAGGTTGAAAAAATCTATGCGGCTGGGCGTGATGTGTATTACGCTTTGCAAATGGGGATCAAAGGGTTGCAATGGGGCAATTATGCTAGTGAGCATGACGCACTCGTCGCTAAAAAGCTGGCGTACATCCTCTGCGGTGGTGACAGCAGCGCGGCGGGATGGGTTGACCCATGGGTCATCCTCGATTTGGAACGGCAGATGTTCATGGAATTGCTGCACGAGCAAAAGACGATTGATCGGATGATGCACATGCTGCAAACGGGCAAACCGTTACGGAATTAGATAGAGGGTAGAGATAGAGGAATTAACGGCCTCAGTCTCTATCTTTCCTTATAGAATGAGGTGGAATGATGATTGAGATGGATTATGAGACAACATTACAAGGGGTTCGGCAGTGGTCGTTGCCTATGCGTGTAAATTTTATGCAAGATATGTTATCAATGATTTCATCAGAAGTAACATTACCACGTCAAAAAAGAGACACCTATTCCCAAGCTTTGGGATTAGCCGCTTCGGATGACATTATATGGACAGATGAAATGGTTGATCTCGTGATTCAAGAAGAGAGAATGAAAAAATATGGGCTTGGGGAATAATAATCATGCATATTTTGCTTGATACCAATGTGGTGTTGGATGTTTTGTTGGCACGACAGAAATGGCTTGAAAGTTCTGGAGCCATATGGCGTAAATCTGACGAAGGCGTACTTACTGCCTATCTCGGAGCTACTACATTTACAGATATATTTTATATTGTGCGACGGTCTAAAGATATTGAGATCGCCCGCCAGTCTGTAGAAATCTGTCTCAATGCTTTTACTATTTGCGAAGTTAATCGCGGGATATTAGAAGCCGCGCAAGCAAAATCAGGCAGCGATTTTGAAGATAATATCTTAATTGCTTGTGCTGGGATGTACAATTTAGATGGCATCGTGACACGAGATAAAAAGGGATTCAAAGATGCAACGATTCCAGTCTACACACCAGAAGAATTACTGCAGGAGATAACTAAAAATGAGTAGAGAAGCAGTCATTGTAGCGGCGAGCAGAACGGCCGTTGGCAAATCAAGAAAAGGGACAACCCGCAACTGGCGGTCGGACGATATGGCCGCGGCGGTTATTCAAGAGTTGATGAAACAGGCAGAAGGGTTAGACCCCTACGCCATCGACGACGTAATTATCGGCTGTGCGATGCCTGAAGGGGCGCAAGGGCTGAACTTTGCCCGCGGCATTGTGCTGCGGGCGGGATTGCCCGTTGATATTCCGGGCATGACGGTGAACCGCTTCTGCTCCAGCGGCCTGCAAACCATCGCCATTGCCGCCGAGCGGATTATTGCCGACGGCGCAGATTGCATCATCGCTGGCGGGGCGGAGACGATGAGCATGGTTCCCATGACTGGTTTCCGCATCAATCCCAACCCGTACATGGTCGAGAATATGCCCGAAGTGTACATGGGGATGGGGTTCACGGCCGAGCGGGTGGCGGACGAGTACAATGTGACCCGTGAAGAGATGGATGAGTTTGCGTACCGCAGTCACATGCGGGCGATGGATGCGATGAAAAACGGCCGTTTTGCCGAAGAAATCCTACCCATCGAAGTTGAAGAGGTGACAGTGGGGAAAAACGGCCGTGAGAGCCGCACCATCATCTTCGATCAAGATGAACACATTCGCCCCAGCACGACGGTTGCCGGGCTGAACAAATTGCGCCCCGTTTTCAAACAGGGCGGGCGCGTCACCGCTGGCAACTCGTCGCCGTTGAGCGACGGCGCGGCGGGCGTTATCGTCATGGAGCGCAAAATGGCGGAGTCGATGGGGTTGACCCCGTTGGTGAAGTACACGGGCTTCAATGTCGCTGGTGTGCGGCCGGAAGTGATGGGGATTGGGCCGATTGCGGCCGTGCCGCGTTTGCTCAAACGGAGCGGCATCAGCCTGAGCGACATCGGCCTGATCGAGTTGAACGAGGCGTTCGCGGCGCAAGCGGTCGCTGTCATTCGTGAGTTGGGATTGGACGAGGAGATTACCAATGTCAACGGCGGCGCGATTGCGTTAGGCCATCCGCTGGGCGCGACGGGGGCGAAGTTGACGGTGCAGATCATCCACGAGATGAAGCGTCGCGGCACGGCGTTGGGCATGGTGACGATGTGTATCGGCGGCGGGATGGGTGCGGCCGGGATTTTTGAGAATATATAAGGCCATTTATGAAAAATAATTATACGTTTGTCATTCCCCCATCCCCATCTTCACGAAGTGCCTGTCCTCACGAAGGTGGGGATGGGATGGGGGCGGGAATGACAACTTTCGTAGTTAGATAAATCCTTGTTCCTTAGGGAAGGTTCGTAAACAACTTTGGAATTTCGTCATCGCCCCCCCACCCTAACCCTCCCCCTTTAGGGGGAGGGTTAGGGTGGGGGTAAAACGCCAAAGTTAAAAACGAGTGTTCCCTTAGCAATTAACAATGAACTGTCGCGTCCGACGATCTGTTTGAATTCGATCATGGAGTTGATGGGGCGCAACAGGACGATGTTGCGGACGTTGCGGGTATCGACTCCGGGGGAATGGGGGCGTATAAACGCGGATCAAAGAAAGAAAACCCGCGTTTATACGCATTATCTACGTGCAAAACATCTGCGTTCTATTTTTTAATCAACTAGCGGCTAACTCCATCAACTCCTGAATACGGGGCAGCATATCGGCTGGATTGGGATGCAGCCCTTCCTGAATCAGCGCACTTTCATACAATTGCTCCACCAATAACAGCAGAAGACGGTTGTCCGCATCATTGACCGCCATCTCCGCCAAATTGGCGATGAGCGGATGATGGTTATTCACTTCCATCACCTTCTTTGGTATTTCATACTCTTGTCCCATCAGTCGGGCAATACGCAGCATCTCTTGTTGGCTTTCCCCTTCGGGGGAGACTAAGCGGACGGGGCTGCTCTTCAAGATTTTTGATTCGCGTACCTCTGTGACTTTTTCACCCAAAACGGCCGTGCATTTTTCCATAAACGACTCAAAGTTGGCCGCTGGAATCTCAACCGTCTCACCTTTATCATCGCTCGCTTCTTTGACATCAACGTCAGGTAGTTCCAATGAGTTGTCATCCACATTACGGAATTTTTTGCCCTTGTATTCGCCCAGCGACGGTGCGATCAGCACATCCAGCGGGTCAGTCCAATATAGCACATTGAGATCGCGCTCTTTGAACGGGTCAAGATGGGGGCTGTTAGCGACAGAGGTTTGGTCGCTGCCCATCACATAATAAATTTCCTCTTGCTCCTCAGCCATCCCTTCCACATACTCATCAAGACTGATCAATTTGCCATCAGAGTGGGCGGCGGTGTAGCGCAGCATCGGCATGATGTCACCTTTGGCTTCGTAATCAGTGGCGATCCCTTCTTTGAGAGCGCGGCTGTACTCGTCCCAGAATTTTTTGTACTGTTCGGGGTCTTTCTTGCCCATCTTTTTTAGTTCGCGGATAACACGGCTTTTGAGTGTTTTTGCCAAATGACGGATGATACGGTTGCTCTGCACTGTCTCGCGGCTGACATTAAGCGTGATCTCTTCAGAATCGACGACACCATCAATAAAATTGAGCCAATGGGGCAGCAAATCGTTGTTATACTCTTCAATCAGAACATTATGAGAGTAGAGCATAACGCCCGGCTCTTTCCGTTTGGCGAGGACTCCTTTTTCCAACTTGGCTGGCACAAAGAGCATGGCACGCACATTGACGGGCGCGTCAGCCGCAAAATGAATGGTGCGAAGCGGTTCTTCAAAATCCATCGTCATCTCTTGATAGAAATTTTTGTACTGTTCTGGCTCAACGTCTGACGGCCGTTTGCGCCACAATGATTCCTGCTGATTGATCTGCTCTTCGCCCAAATAGACGGGATAGCGGACAAAATCAGAATGTTTCTTTAACACCTGTTTTAATTTCCACGCGTTGGCAAACTCCTCTGCATCTTTCTTTAAGGTGATATGCAACTCCGTGCCGCGATCCTCTTTCTCTGCATCCTCAACACGGAAGCTGGCATCGCCAGTGGAAATCCAAACGGCCGCTTTCTCGTCCTTCTTATAACTGCGTGACAACACGCGAACCTCATCGGCCACCATAAACAGCGCGTAGAAACCGACACCAAATTGCCCAATCACATCAGCTATATCAACATCATTGTTTTCGCCGACCTCTTTGATAAATGACCGCGCTCCTGATTGAGCGATGGTGCCAAGATTGGTGATTAACTCTTCCTTCGTCATCCCAATCCCGCTATCTTTGATGATGAGTACCTTAGGCGCATCATCGGCAGCTACCTCGCCATCCTCATCTGCCTTTGGCTCTTCTGGCAGAATGACGTGAATGGCTAACTCCGCATCCGCGTCAAGCACATCACGGTTGGTCAATGATTCAAAGTGCATCCGTGTCAGCGCGTCAGATGCGTTAGAGATCGCCTCACGCAAGAAAATATCTTGCTCTTTATAAAGTGAGTGGGTCAAAATATGCAATAATTGGGAGACTTCCGTCTTAAAGCCGTACTGTTTTGTTTCTTCTGTCATTTGTCCTTCCTTAAACCATTGGTTCAAATATCCCGTATGGTTTTTCAACTGATAATGTTTAGAGAAGCAGATTCCCGTCTATACGGGTTACCTATATGCTTTTATGTAATCAATACATGGTATCTTCTCAATAAATCGTGGACAAGAGTTGACAAATTTCATCAGCACTTTATTTTACACGAGTACCATTAGAAAAATTTGTCAAGTCTCCCCAGAATACTGAGAAGATACAATACACGCTTCATAAATCAAAAGTTTTGCTTTACAGGTCGTATTTACAGGTCATAGAAGTATCTTCTCAGTATTTCGGGGTGATTGCAACCAATTAAGAAAGGAACAAATTATGTCAGTCGAGTAAATTCGTTCCTTTCCTAATTAGCTGTACTCATGCCCCCAATTTTTTGAGAAGTTACTCATAGAAGATAATAGAACGCAGATAAAAACATTCAACCTGTGCTAATCTGCGAAATCTGTGGACAATTTCTTGTACATGGTACAAGAATATCACTGATAAGGTACTAATAATCCTGAAAATCTGCGTCCTATTAAACAGTAAAGTCCTACTTGAAGCATGTCAAAAATTGTCATTCCGACGGGTAAGGTATTAAAGCCTCATTCTATAGAGTGCCCGTTACGATTGATAATTCTTTTAGATCATACAGTGATTATGTTAGATTACCATTAGTATTTTTAGGGTGATTGCAACCTCGGCTTTTATAGAAAATTGAGTATCTTCTCAATATTCTGGGGAGACTTGACAAATTTTCCTGATGATACTGTAACTTCTCAATATTTCGGGGTGACTACAACAGATGAAAGAAATAAACGGATAGTGCAGTCGAGAAAATATCCGTTCATTTTCATAATCCGCTGTAGCCATACTAAAAATAAAATAATTTCTCCGCTTTTTTGAGAGGATACATGATACTCGTGTAAAATAAAGTGCTGATGAAATTTGTCAAGTCTTTTCCAAAATTGGACACTGATCACGCTGATTTCACTGGTTCTGATCTTTCTATCTGTGTGCATCTGTGCAATCAGTGTCCAATTTTGGAAAAGACCTGACAGGTTTCATCAGAACCTCTCGTTTTATATGAGTATCACAAGAAACCTGTCAGGTCTGCCCTAGAAAATTAGGGCGATTGCAACCTCGCCTTAATTCGTGATCGTGATCGTTTTCGTGATCGAAAATTGAAAAAACCGATCACAAAATACGATCACAAAATACGATCACGACAATCATAATGTATAAATTCCCCGCAATTTACATGTTATGTCAATTGCGGAGATGCTAAAAACGGTGTAAATTTGGAATTTAACAGTGCGATTTGGAGGTTGTAATCGCCCTACTATAATAATTAAATGGGTGTGTTTCATTTCAGTAGAAGTGATAGTCACGGGGCGCATAGTTTCGGGTAAATTAAGTCCGTTTGCCCCGTGACAATCACTTTGGTTCAACTCATTTGAAACACACCCTAATTAAATAATATGCTCTCCTCAATCGGAGTGTTATACTACGCCGCATGGGATTAGATTTGTCAACAACGTCAAAAAAACTGTCGCTTAACGGCCGTTCTCAACACATACTCCGTTTTTTCGGCTTCACCATAATACAGACCATTATTTTGGATCTGTTTTTGACACGAATTCCGATTCTTGGCGGGCAGATTCGTGCCACCCGTCCCCATCGTTTACGCAATTTTGCCCATAATTTCCGCGTATTAGCCATCGAAATGGGCGGCGTGATGATCAAACTAGGACAATTCCTAAGCTCCCGCGTGGATGTGCTTCCATCCGAAATTACAGAGGAACTGCTTGGCTTGCAAGATGAGGTGCCGCCCGTCCCTACCCCGCTTATATTTGGCATTTTGGCGCAAGAGTTAGGCGATTGGCGTGCCAAATTTGCCGCCATTGACGAGACTCCGTTAGCCGCTGCTTCATTGGGGCAGGCGTACCGCGCGTGGCTTTTTGCGGCTGATGGCACACGAGGCGATACGGTTATTATTAAGGTGCAACGGCCGCAGATCGAGGAGATCGTCCGTGTAGATATGTCGGCACTGCAACAGGTTGCACAATGGTTGATGCGCTATCGCCCCATCGCCCGCCGTGCAGACATCCCTGCCCTGATGGATGAGTTTGCTGTCACTCTTTGGGAAGAGTTGGATTATGAGTCAGAAGCAGAAAATGCGGAGCGATTCCAAGTGATGTATGCGGAAAATCCAGCCGTGCAAATCCCGCATGTTTATCGCGCTCTTTCTACCAAGCGGGTTATTGTACTAGAGGATGTGACAGCGATAAAGTTGAGTAATTTAGAGGAGTTAGAAGCGGCAGGAATAGACCCGCATCTAGTCGCTGACCGATTATTAGATGTGTATTTTCGACAGGTTTTTATTGAGGCATTCTTTCATGCGGATCCGCACCCGGGCAACCTTTTTGTCAAGCCGATGGGTGAGAAGCGAGAGGGGGGACAACGGCCGTTTCGCTTAGTTTTCATTGATTTTGGCATGGTCGGCCATGTACCAGACCTTGTTGGCGAAAACCTCAGCAAGGTATTAGTCAGTGTCACCCAACGAGACGCTGACGCATTGACAGAGGCGTATCAAAATCTTGGCTTTTTCCTGCCCGGTGCCGACTTAGATCGTATTGCAGAGGCGCAAGCGACATTGCTTGACCGTATTTGGGGGCGCAGCCTGCTTGAACTAGCTAACCCAGACCCCGACGAGTTGCATGAATTGGGCAAAGAGTTCCGCGACGTTTTCTATGAATTCCCTTTTCAAATTCCGCAGGATTTTGTCTATCTGGGGCGGGCGATGGGAATGGTGTCGGGATTGGTCTCGCAACTGAATCCAGAAATTAACCCATGGTATCATCTGGAAAAATTCGGTGAAGAGCTGGTAAAAAGTCAAGGAGGGCGGGCGTGGAGCAAGACGCTTGTATTGGAATTGTTGCGCCCATATCTGCAAGTTCCAGCTCAATTGCGCTCACTATTAACTGATTTGGAACGCGGCCGTTTGCAAGTTCGCACCTTACCTGACCGTGAAACAAGCCGCCGTCTGAACCGAATGGACAAGAAGATCGGCCAATTAAGTTGGAGTATTTTGGGTGCAGCCAGCATTATCTCAGCAACATTGCTTTATTTGAAGCGCAAAGAGTAAAAATCAAGGTGACTGGCACTTGCCGAGTGCCTGTCACCTGAAAGATATGAGATAAACGCGGATCAAAAAGAGAAAATCCGCGTTTATCCGCCGCATCCGCGTGCGAAGCATCCGCATTCTATTTTTATATTAAGTTACGCTTCTCCCAAAACGGCCGCTAACAACGCCATTCGAATGTACATCCCATTCTTAACTTGACGGAAATACGCCGCGCGGGGATCGTTATCTACAGCGTAATGAATTTCGCCGACGCGGGGCAGCGGGTGCATGATGATCATCTTCTCTTTGGCACGTTCTATCAATTCAGAGGTGATCACATAATGGTCTTTTACCTCTTCATATTGTGCCAAATCCCCGAAACGCTCCTTTTGCACACGGGTGACATACAACACATCGGCGTTTTCAATCACGTCAGCAACATCATGCGTTTCACGAATATTTACGCCCGCATCAATCACCTTGTTCATAATTTTTAGCGGCATACGCAAAATTTCTGGCGAGACAAAGCGGAGGCTGACATTGTAATGCAGCAGCAATTTGGTGAGGGAGTGGACGGTACGGCCGTTTTTTAGATCGCCGATCATCGCCACTTTCAACCCGTTTAGCGTGCCAAGCTCTTCCCGAATGGTGAACAGGTCGAGCAACGCTTGGGTGGGATGCTCGCCCGCGCCATCGCCCGCGTTGAGAACGGGAATATGAGCGTAATCGCCCGCCAAATTCGCCGCCCCAACTTGGGGGTGACGCAATACGATGGCATCAGCGTACTGCTCCAGCGTGCGAACGGTGTCGGCCAATGTCTCCCCTTTGCTGACCGAACTGAACTTCACCCCTTGCGTAATCGGAATGACCGACCCGCCTAATCGCTCCATCGCTGCGATGAAGGATGAACTGGTGCGCGTGCTGGGTTCATAAAAGAGAGCGGCCAACACCCGCCCTTTGAGCAGATCAACGCCGCCGACAGTGTTTACCATCGCCCGCATTTCACGCGCACGGTCAAAAATTTTGCTAATCAACTCAGTATCAAATTGATCCACAGACAGGATGTTTTTACCCGTCAGGCCAATCGTATCAACGGCCGTTTTCCGATCAAGCTCTTCTAAATTAAATAAAGGATTCATTTTTTCTCCATAACTAAACCTTGTAAAGTTGCATGTTTGCCCACTTGCAAACATGTTCACATGCCTACTCGCCCGCTCCCTTTCTCTGCCAGCACACGGCCGTTCTCAAACACAATATCACCGCGCAGCGTAACCCTCATCACGCGGGCGGCAGCGTCCATGCCGTCGAAGGGTGTCCAGCCGCATTTGCTGTGCATATCGCTGTTGCGGATGATGGACGGGCGCATTTCAATGTCAACGGCCGTTTCTGGCTGCTCTGGTAAGCTGTAAATGCGGCGCGGATTATCGTGCATGAGGGTGATAAGACGGTCGAGAGTGAGGCGGTTTTGGGATACGGCCGTCAATATCAACGGTAACGACGTTTCCAACCCAGCCACGCCGGGCGGCGGATTGTCGGCACGCTTTTCGGCCAATGTGTGCGGCGCGTGATCGGTGGCGATGCAATCAATCGTATCATTTATATGCGCCCAAAGCGCGTCCACATCCTTTTGCGTGCCAAGTAACGGGCGCATGTCGCCTAACGCGCCCAGCCGCGTCGCGTCCGCTTCATTCAAAAAGAGATGGTGCGGCGTAACTTCGCAAGTGACAGGCAGCCCGCGCCCCTTCGCATCGGCGATGAGATCAATCTCCTCCGCGCGGCTGATATGGCAAAAGTGGACAGAGCGATTGTATGTGGCCGCCAAGCCGATCCCGACCGCCACGCTCTGCTTTTCGGCGTGCATGGCGATCAGTTTATGACGCGGCCAGTCGCGGAAGCAGGTCGCCAGATCGGGCATTTTATCGACGCGCAAGCGGCCAAAGGTATCGTTGAGGTAAATTTTGAGGGCAACGGCCGTTTCTGCCAACGTGGGCAAATGGTGTAATTGACCGGGTTCTGCCGCCGCAAATAAGCCGACATCACAACGGGCATCCCGCTCCGCCATCGCCATTGCCGCTGTCAACCTGCTGGGCGTGCTGAGCGGCGGGCTCGTGTTCGGCATTCCCAATACCATCGTGATCCCGCCAGCAAGCGCGGCCGCTGTCGCTGTAGCAAAATCTTCCTTATGCTCACCGCCGGGCACACGCAGATGGGTATGCACGTCAATGAGGCCGGGTAATGTAATCATTATTTCTCCCGTGAAACTCGAACCACCTTTTTTAGCATTGGCTCTTCGCTTCAACTTTTCAGCAGGCAAAAAAAAACTCAATCCAAAGGATCGAGCCATTATTTTCTATCTGTTCTATTTGAGCCGCGCAAACGGCCGTTGTCGTTTCCAATAACTATCTTCATTTTCTTACCCTCGCGCAATATCACTTACTGGAAAAGTATATTAGCAGAACATGATATGATTGGCTAGTATAAATTGAACATCGCTTGGAATCGGTGCCTGATATAAAAAATCCCGCTGAAAGCGGGCTGATTCCTCTGTCAGCTGCCAAAACAGCTTGCCCTAACCTTGTCCTAATGTAACTACTCAACCTATCAATTATTTGTATCCTCTCAAAAAAGCGGGGAAATTATTTTGTTTTTAGTATGACTACAGCGGATTATGAAAATGAACGGATATTCTCTCAACTGCACCATCCGTTTATTTCTTTCATCCGTTGTAGTCACCCCGAAATATTGAGAAGTTACAATTATTTCACCACAAAGAAGCAAAGATCACAAAGAAAATCTTAAAAAACTTTGTATTCTTCGTGTCTTTGTGGATAATTTGGACAAGGGCTGAGTAGTTACGTCCTAATTTGGATAAACCAGAAAAGAATGATCCGCATATTTTGCAGATTGATGCAGATAAAAACATTCAATCTGCGCTAATCAGCGAAATCTGTGGACAATTTTTTACACAGGGTAGAAATATATCCATAATCGCTAATTGTTGACGGTTATCACTTAATTGTTTACCATTATACATGTTCACATAACGTAAGCGAAGAAGCCCTTGGGAATGGGACTATATTTCATCCTTATTCCTTACTAGACTGGAGAAGTACCTATGGCTACCATACTTGTTATTGATGATGATGAACTTGTTTCCCGCACATTGCAGCGCACCCTGAAAATCTACGGACATCAGGTGATGGTTGCGAATAGCGGCACAGAAGGATTGCAACTTGCCCGCCGTCACCCGCCAGAATTATTCATATTGGATATTATGATGCCCGGCATGGATGGGTATCAGGTGTGCCGTCAAATTCGGGGCGATCCATTGCTCAGCGAGTTGCCAGTGCTGTTTCTCACCGCCAAAATTAAAGATGAGGATAAAATAGAAGGGTTCCGTGCTGGTGCTGACGATTATTTGAGCAAACCATTCAATATGGAAGAGTTGCAATTGCGCGTGCAAGCAATTTTGCGCCGCACGCAGCCCATCGAGAGCATCGCTCCGCTCACAGAAGTCGTTGTCGGTGATGTGACATTGGATTGCCGTTCGTTTAAAGTGACCACGCCTAATCATGCCGTATTATTGACCAATGTGCAGTTTGATTTGCTCTATCATCTGATGAGCAATGCCGAACAGGTGTACAACAGCCAGCAATTATTACAAGATGTATGGGATTATCCGCGTGATACGGGCAGTCCCGAACTTGTGCGGGCGCATATCAAAAACCTGCGCGAAAAAATCGAACCAATCCCCAGTCGCCCCGTCTATATCCGCACAATTCAGGGGCATGGATATACGTTTTCAAGTAATGTGTAGGTAATCGGCAAGTTTGCAAGTGTGCAAGCAGTAAGTAAAACCTGCACACTTGCAAACCTGCACACTTGCACGCTCGCCTTTTCCCCATGTCCTACTTCCCCTCCGCACATATTTTAGTAGTTGATGATGAACCAGAAATTCTGGAATCGTTGGTTGATTATTTGACCAAGAAGGCTGATTACCAACTCTCCCAAGCAGAAAATGGGCGTGAGGCGATCCGTTTTTTGAAGCAATCGGTGGAGGACGGCGTTGAGGTTGATTTAGTTCTCCTTGATATGCGAATGCCGATTATGTCAGGGTTGCAAGTGCTGGCGTGGATTCGCAAACATCCGTTGTTGCGCTATATGCGGGTGGTGCTGCTGACGGCCGCTGCTGGCAGTAATGAGAAGGTGGACGCGCTGGCGGCGGGGGCGGATGATTACATCACCAAGCCGTATTATCCGCAGGAGTTGCTGGCACGGGTGCAGACGATTTTACGCACCCAACAGTTAGAAAAACAGTTGCAGCGGCAAGGGCAGCAGTTGGAGTCGCTGAATAAGGTGGGAAGATCGGTGGCGGCTCATTTGGAATCGGGGAAGGTGTTGCAAACGGCCGTTTCCGAATTTCATTCCATTATCCCCATTAGTTGCGCCACCATCTCCCTGTTAGAAAAGGGAAAATTACGGCGCAAAGCGGCGGTCACGTATGGGGAACTGTTCGATGATCTGCCTTTGCAAACGACAGATGATGGCATTACGGGTGAAGTGTTCAATAGCAAAACGGCCGTTTTCCTCAATGATCCCAATAGCGACAGTCGTTTTACCGCTAACGATCACCCGCTCTCCTCTCCCGTTGACGATCTCATCATGGCTCCGCTCATCATGCGTAACAAAGTGGTCGGGATCATCAGCGGCTATAACAAAGCTAAAGAGCCGTTCACCCCCTTCGATTTAGAGCTGATCACCTCTTTTGCCAGCTCGATTAGTGATTCGCTGTCCAATGCGTGGCAATTCCAAAAAGGGCGGCAGCGGCAGCAGGAGCTGTTAAAAAGCCGTAACACATTGCAAGCGTTGATCGACGGTATCCCTCATCCGATTTATACGATTAACGATAAGTGGGAGTTGCTTTCAGTAAATAAAAGCAAGATCGATCAGTATGATTTGCAGTTAGATAAACAGCCCGGACGGCCGTGTTACGCTGTGTTTTATGATCGTCAAGAGCCATGCACCCATTGCCGCGCGGCCGAGACACTCCTTCAACAAAAAAGCCCAAAATGGGTGGTCAAATGGCAGGCGGATGACCATCTCTTCCGCGAGTGGGAGGTGGAAGCGTATCCAATTCCGATGTGGTCGCCCCCGCGTGCCGTTGTGCTATGGCAAGATCGCACCGAAAGACGGCGGCTGGAAACATCGTTACTGCAAGCTGGCAAATTGGCCGCGATTGGGCAACTAGCGGCAGGAGTGGCGCATGAGATCAATAATCCATTAACGGCCGTCAACGCCAATGCCCAACTGCTCAAGATGACCATCCCCCGTGATGATGAAAATTACGAATCCGTAGAGTTAATCGCGCTCGGTGGCGAACGTGCCGCCAAAGTGGTGCGCGGTCTGCTCGATTTTGCCCGCCAAGAAGAGTACCGTCTGGACAGAGGGGATATTAACAAAAGCCTGCAAGGGACGCTTTCCCTCGTTCAATATCAGATGAACTCGGCCAAAATCGAAGTCAGCCAACAATTAGACGAAGGATTACCTTTTATCGCCGCCAGTTGGGAACATCTAAAAAGTGTATGGATCAATCTCTTTCTTAATGCCCGTGATGCGTTGCAAAATGCGCCCGCTCCTCGTCGGATAGAGGTTATAACCCGTCTTGCCCCTGACGATGAGGATGAGATTCAAATTTTGGTTCGGGATAATGGCGGCGGTATTCCTGCGGCCAAACTCGCTCATATTTTTGAGCCATTTTACACGACAAAAGAACCCGGCCGCGGGACGGGGCTGGGCTTGGCGACCAGTCACCGCATCATTCAACAGCACGGCGGCAGTATCAACGTCATCAGTGCGCTAAACGAAGGGACGACTTTTATCATTCAATTGATAATTGATAAGCAGGAATGAGAATTAAATAGAAATGGAAAAGAATGATTCGCAGAGTTCGCAGATTGACACAGATAAAAACATTCAATCTGCGGTATCTTCTCAAAAAACTGGGGCAAGAGTACAACAGATTAGAAAAAAACAGATTTTTTCGACTGACGAAATCTGTTCCTTTCTTCATCTATTGTACTCACCCCAAAATATTGAGAAGTTGCAATCTGCGCTAATCTGCAGAATCTGCGGACAATTTCTCGTACATGGTATAAGAGTATCACTGATAAGGTACTAATAACGCGACTAATTATGCTTACCCCACCTGTTACCCTTGCTGATATTTTGCGATTGACATTGCCGTTGAAAACGGCCGTGATCGCCGCATCCCACGATTTGCGGACGGAAGTACGCTGGGCAGTTTGGCTGGCAAGCTGGGAGAAACTGCCCGATCAAGCACATGCGGCCGATTTAACGCTCATCCCCACCGCTTTGCAGCGAAAATCATCAACCAGCATATTGGTAGAACAGGTCAAGGCGTTATCCCTGTTATCAGTAACGGGATTGCTCTTTTTTGCGCCTGTGCCTGACAAAGTGACAGCGACGGCACGTCAACATAATCTCCCTCTATTGATTGTGCCAAATGGGTATGAAGTGCGTGATATTCATCGTACTATTTTGGGGTTGTTGGTGGACAGGCAAACGGCCGTTCGTGAGCGTGGTTTGCAGTTGTACCGACGATTGTCAGAGATGTCGCGGGAGGAGAAAGGGCTGGATGAGATGACGGCCGTTATCTCCAATCTCATCGGTAAAATCGTCGTCGTGCAGGATAAACGCTTGACGATTCAGGCGAGTTGTGTGCCGCAGACGGCCGTCATTTCCCTTGAGACCATCATCCCCGCCCTGCATCAACAGGAGATGCTACCCGCCACTTTGCAAAATCGGAAAGCGGCCGCTCGCAGCACAAAATCCCATTGGCAGCAACTACTGCCCGTCACCGATGACGGGGGTGATGTTGGCCGTATCATCTGCCCTATCGTCGTTGGTGATCGCGCACGGGGCTATCTTTCTGTCATTGGCAACGCTGACGATTTGGATTTACTTGATAGCTTGGTTGCCGAACAAGGGGCGGCGGCTTGTGCGCTGGAAATGGCAAAGACGAAAGCGATCAATGTCGCCCGAAAGGAGCTGCGCGGCAACTTTTTGGAAGGAGTGCTGACTGGCACATTGCCAGCCGATGAAATCGAACGCCTTTCTGGGCGACTAGACCACAATACAGATCCGCCCCACGCCGCCTTGACTTTCAAATGGAGTGATGATAGCAATCTCTCCCCCCGTTATTTGGAAACGATGATGTTATGGTTGCTCAATAATCATCATCGTGCGGCGTTGACCCATCTGTATGGCGGGCGGGTACTTTGTGTGTTCCAAGCGGTAAACGGCCGTGATGATATGGATTCCGTCGTCAAATTGGGACAGCGATTGCGTAAACAGGCAGAAAAAGAGCATCCTGATGCGTTGCTTCTTGGCGGAATCAGCGATTTGGCTGAGGGGTTGACCGCATGGCCGCGAGCGTATATAGAAGCGATGCAGGCGATGGAACTGGGCGAGCGGCTCAATCTTGAGCGCACTGTCAAGTTCAGTAGCATGGGTGTATATCGTCTGCTCATCATTTTAGAAGATATTCCTGACGTGCGTCTGTTTATGCAACAGACCATCGGCGCGTTGGTCACATACGATGCCAAACATCGCAGCAGTTTGATGGAAACTTTGGATGCGTACTTTAATTATCACGGGAATATCAGCAAAACGGCCGAATCTCTCTTCATCCACCGCAATACGCTGCTCTATCGTCTGGATCGTATTCAAGATTTGACGGATCATGATTTGGGGCAGGCAAATATGCGGCTGGCGTTGCAACTGGCGTTGAAATTACATCAATTACGGCCGTTGGAAGTGGATGATTGATTGCGCCGCATCACCTTGTTGTGCAAATTGTCTAATCTGCGCCTGTTATATTGTGATAAATTGTGGATAGTTGCCTGAACGAGAGCGCGTATACTTCGCTTATTGATTTGTGCTTACAAGGCATGGTTCAGTGGGAAATAGTGGGAATAAGAAGGAGGCGGCCTAACGGCCGTCTTTTTTGTTTTTCGACAGTATCTTCTCAGTATTCTGGGGAGACTTGACAAATTTTCCTAATGATACTCGTGTAAAATAAAGTGCTGATGAAATTTGTCAAGTCTTGCCCCCAACTTTTTGAGAAGATACTTTCGACATGGTTCAAAGTGGTGAAAATCATCTGGGTGTGTTTCAAATGAGTTGAACCAAAGTGATTGTCACGGGGCAAACGGACTTAATTTACCCGAAACTATGCGCCCCGTGACTATCACTTCTACTGAAATGAAACACACCCAAATCATCTTTGCAGTTGTTGCGTGATTGGGCGACCATAAAGGTCGCCC
>WFSA01000149.1 GCA_015486215.1 Anaerolineae bacterium
CGAGCCTTCCCTAAGGGAACACTCGTTTTTAACTTTGGCGTTTTACCCTCACCCCAGCCCTCTCCCAAAGGGAGAGGGAGCAAGTTCCCTCCCCCTAAAGGGGGAGGGTTAGGGTGGGGGGGCGATGACGAAAGTCCAAAGTTGTTTACGAGCCTTCCCTAAGCATCCCCTAGGGCGATTGCAACCTCCAAATCGCACTGTTAAATTCCAAACTTACACCGTTTTTAGTAGCTCTGCAATTGACATAACATGTGAATTGCGGGGAATTTATACGTTATGATTGTCGTGATCGTATGTCGTGATCGTTTTCGTGAGCGGTTTTTTCGATTTTCGATCACGAAAACGGTCACAATCACGAATTAAGGCAAGGTTGCAATCGCCCTAAAGCATTCCCGCTATCTCTAGCTCTACCCACTATCTCTAGTATACTCCCCTCCATGCAAAAGAATCTAACACAACGCTATATCCTCTGGTTTTGGTTGCCTATGTTTGCCTCATGGTTGCTGATGACCGCCGAAGGGCCGCTCATCAGCGCGGCGACCAACCGAATGCCCGACAAAGTATTGATGCTGGCCGCGCAAGGGATGGTGATCAGCCTCTCTGTCACCATCGAAAGCCCCATTATCAATATGCTGGCAACCTCAACCGCACTGGTCAAAGATCGCGTCACCTATCTGCTAATCCGCCGCTTCACCATCCATTGGATGATTGGATTGACCATTGTTTCGATACTGGTATCGTTCACGCCGCTATATGATTTTCTTATTATTAACGGGTTGGGAACGCCGATCGAGGTCGCCATTTGGGTAAAGACCGGTATGCAGATTATGTTTTTATGGAGCGCAACCATCGCTTGGCGACGCTTTTTGCAAGGGATATTGATCCATTTTGGTCACACGCGGCAGATGGCGTGGGGAACGGCCGTTCGTTTGCTTGTATCCGCCATCGTCATCGTTTCCCTTTCTTTATGGGGCGAATGGGCTGCCGTTATCAACGCCGCCCTGACATGGATGGCAGGTGTCACCGCCGAAGCGATCTATATCACCATCGTTACCCGCCCCGTCGTTGCCAAACATTTTTATCTAGGCAGTCCCGTCGCTGATGAGACACTCAGCTATAAGGAGCTGTTTTGGTTCCATCTGCCTTTAGCGGCGACATCATTACTTATGCTATTGGCACAACCATTGGTCACATTCAGTCTCAATCGGCTGCCCAATCCGATTTTATCATTAGCTGCATGGCCGGTGCTGTTCCAAATTTTGCTCATCAGCCGCGCCGCCGCACTGGCCTTGCCAGAAGCAGTCATTGCCCTCACTGACGGAACACGTACCTTCCCGACCATGCGTCGTTTCACCGTATTTATGTCTGGCGGGCTGGCTCTATGGATGGGTATTTTGGTTTTTAGCCCATTAGCTGTCTTCTACATCTTTACCGTACAAAATATGACGGAGGCAACGGGTAATTTGATTGTCAATGTACTCCCGTATTATCTTTTGTTTCCCGCGATGACGGCGTTGATTTTTGGGATGCGCGGTTTGCTCATTAAAAACAAACGGACAACGGCCGTCAATTGGGGCATGGGATTGAATTTAACGATAACGGCCGTTGTCTTGGGGGTTGGTCTCGTCTTTAGAGGGGATGGCCTTGCCACCGCCGCCCTCGCCCTTAACTTTGCCGCCTTTTTTGAGATGATTTATCTCGCATGGCGCACACAAACGACATTGCCACACGGCCGTTCTCTCTTACGGCGGTGGGCATAAGACAGATAGTACTTATTCCTTATTACCTATGTTCATTTGGAGTATATAATGTATCTTCTCAGTATTCTGGGGAGACTTGACAAATTTTCCTAATGATACTCGTGTAAAATAAAGTACTGATGAAATTTGTCAAGTCTTGTCCACGATTTTTTGAGAAGATGCTTTTGCGTGCATAAATAGAAAAAAGAGATTACACTACAGCCATCTTATTATTGATAACAGCACAAAGGTAATTTGTAAAAATGGTAGCTACTAACGCCGAACTCAAAATTTTAGTTGTAGACGATGATCGTGATATCGTCGGCTGGCTGAGCCAACTATTTAGGTTGCAAGGCTTTCGTGTGTCTACAGCGTATGATGGGAGAGAGGCGTTAGATGAGGTTGCAAAAGAGTTACCTGATTTAATTCTAATGGATTTGATGATGCCGAATATGGATGGCAAAACGGCGATCTGTCATTTGCATCAGAAAGAAGAGACCTCTGGAATCCCCATCATCGTCTTGTCCGCAGCTCCGCCGCACAATAAAAAAGCTCGCAAAAAGATGTTTGGCGCCAGCAGAAAACAGGTAAAACAGATATTGCAGAAACCAACGCCGATGATGCAGTTGATGACCGAAGTTAAACGATGTTTAGACCTGTGATTTAGTTGGATTTACTGCTCCTCCTTGTCCCTTTCCTCCCCCCTTTTTAGCCAACAATCTGCACAATTGAGAGCCGTTGAACCAACTGCCGTTGACCTAACGGCCGTTGCCGCCCATCTCCTCAACTGGTGGGATACCGATCACGCAGACCTCCCATGGCGGCAAAACAGCGATCCTTACGCCGTTTGGGTGTCCGAAATCATGCTGCAACAGACGCAGATAACGGCCGTCATCCCCTATTACAGCCGTTGGATGGCCGCTCTGCCGACCGTCGCCGCCTTAGCCGCCGCGCCGTTAGATGCCGTGCTGAAACTATGGGAAGGATTAGGCTATTACAGTCGCGCCCGCAATCTGCATCACGCCGCACAAACGGTGATGGAACAGCACGGGGGCAAACTGCCGCAAACGGCCGTCTGCCTGCAAACATTAAAAGGGATCGGCCCCTACACCGCAGGAGCCATCGCCTCCATCGCCTTTGCCGAACCAGCCCCAGTGGTGGACGGAAATGTTACTCGCCTGTTCAGCCGCCTGCTTGATTTAGAAGGGGATGTGACGACGACGGCCGTTAAAAAAAGAATATGGCAATTGGCAGAAACGGCCGTTCCCGCCCATCGCCCCGGCGAGTACAACCAAGCGTTAATGGAGTTAGGACAAACGCTTTGCCGCCCTAAAATTGTATTATGCGGCCAATGCCCCATACAATCAGATTGCCTTGCCCACAAAAGAGGAACACAAATGGAACGACCAGTCCGCCCCCCACGCAAAAAAACGCCCCATTATGATGTCGCTGCCGGCATTATTTGGAAAAATGAAGAGCAGGGGAGGGACGGGCTGTTTTTGATCGCCAAACGGCCGTTAGACGGGATGCTCGGCGGTATGTGGGAGTTCCCCGGCGGCAAACAGGAGGCGGGCGAAACCTTGCCCCAAACCTTACGCCGCGAAATTCAGGAGGAGTTGGGGATGGATATTGAAGTCGGCGAGTCGCTCATCGCCATCAAACACGCCTTCACCCATTTTCGCATCACCCTGCACGCGATGCACGCCGTCCACCGTGCGGGCGAACCGCAGCATTACGAAGTTGCCGACCACGCATGGGTCACACTAGCCGATCTTGATCAGTACCCCTTCGCCGTCACCGATCAAAAAATTATCGCTGCGTTACGCCAATCTTTCTAATTTTTAGACGACCCAGCGGGTCGTCTCTACTATGATTATGGTACACTCCGCCGCGCTCAGCCCAGCCCGGATCAAATGGGCTTTATTGTTATTCATCGGCATAACGGCCGTCACCCTTCGTCTCCTCGCGCTGAACAGCATCCCGCCCGGCCTTTATCGTGATGAGGCGTATAACGGGCTGGACGCGCTTGCGGTGCTGGATGGCGAACACCCCCTTTTTTTTGAAGCGAACAACGGCCGTGAGCCGCTTTACATCTACTTGACAGCCGTTTCCATTCGCATAGTTGGCAACACCGCCACCGCCGTCCGTCTGCCAGCCGCCTTTGCCGGCGCATTGACGACCCTCTTCGTTTACAAACTCGCCGCCGCCTGGTTTGGACAACGGACAGGGCTGTTTGCCGCTTGGTTATGGGCGGTCACGCTTTGGCCTGTCCATCTCAGCCGTATTGGGTTGCGCCCGATTTTATTTGTGCCGCTCTTTGCCGCCACACTTTGGCTCGGCACGCTGGCGTATCGCAAACAGACAGGCCGCTATGCGGCTTGGCGATGGGTGCTGGCGGGCGTGGTATACGGTCTCGCTTTCTACACCTATCTCCCGATTCGCTTCACGCCCATCCTGTTCGCCATTTTTAGCATCTATTTTGTGGTGATGGATCGGTCACGGCTAAGGCGGTTGCGCGGGCTGGGATACTTTTTGTTGACAACGGCCGTTATCACCGCCCCTCTCATCTTTACGCTAACCCAAACAGGGGGATTGCTCGGTCGCAGCAGCCAAGTTTCCATTTTGAACCCCGCCATCAACGACGGTGATCTTTTTGGTACACTTTGGCGACAAATATGGGCAACAGCAGGCATGTTTTTCTGGCACGGGGATGATATTCTGCGCCACAATCCCGCAGGTCGCCCCGTTTTTGATCTATTGTTGCTGATCCCCTTCATTTGGGGGCTGGGCTATACGCTCAAGCGATGGCGAAGGATGGCGGCGATACTATTGCTGCTCTGGACGGCCGTTATGCTCGGTCCCACCATTCTGGCCGAAGATGCGCCCCACTTTCTCCGCGCTGTAGGCGCATTGCCCGCCATCCTCTTTTTTCCTGCCATCGGGCTGTCGGAGTGGTGGCGTGTGAGCGGGCGATGGGGACACGCGCTCATCCTCTCCATCCTCGCCCTCAGTTTGCTGTGGGGGGGAAAGGAGTATGTCGAGTACGGCCGTTCACCCGATACCGCGTATCTATTTGAGCAAGCGGCATCAGATATGGCCGCCCAAATCAACGCCGACGAAGGGGACGTTTTTGTCGCCAGACGATTCTGGGACAATTGGACATCGATCCGTTATTTGAACAATCGCCCCGTCGCCATGTTGACGGCCGAAAGCGTGGCTGAGATGGGCAGTCGCGCCGCCGTCTATTTTTGGCCGTATGAAGCGTATGATTTTATTCGAGAGGGCATCCCCGCGCAGTCGGAATTGAGCGTGATGACGGGCAGCCTTGCACGCGGCGATTTAGAACCAGAGGCGTATCCGTTATACGGCCGTTTTTCTTGGCAGCCCGCATCCATCACCGAAGCGATGGCTGATTTTGGCGATTTTTCTTTGATGGATGTCCGTATTTTAAGCCAAACGGAGGCCGATTTACGCATCGAAACAGCGTGGAAAGGGAGAGGGGAAGCGACCGCCTTCATCCACGTTTTGCATGGCGGCACGCTCATCGGGCAAAGCGATATGCCGATTGGCTCTGGCTATCTGTCGTCCGAGTGGCTCCGTCCCTCCCTCACCATCCGCGATCAACATCAGATCACCCTCAGCCAGCCATACAATCCAGCCAGCGATCAACTCCTCATCGGTCTCTACAACCCCGCCACAGGCGAACGGCTTGGGGAATTAACAATTGACAATTGACAATTTAGTTATGCTCAAAAAATCAGCCCTTCTTCTGTTTTTCCTTTTGTTATCAGTATCCCCGTTGTACGCGCAAACGGATCCGATGGCAACGCCCGATGCGGACGGCCGTATATACATCATCGTCCAGCCCGGCGACACACTTTGGGCGGTTGTAGACCGTGCGGGTATCAGCATGGATGAGATGTTGACGCTCAATAATATGGGGATAGACGACCTGCTCCAGCCGGGAGATAAATTGTTGATCGGCACTGTCGCGCCAACGGCCGCTCCTTCCCCATCTCCGTTGCCTACCGTAACTTTGCTGCCGCCAACGGCCGTTTCCACCCCCACCCCGCCGCCGACATCGATCTGCGTATCAGCCTTTATAGATGAAGATGGGAACGGGGTGCGGAATGCGGGCGAAGGGTTGCGCCCAGCCGTCGCCTTCACCATCTTTAACGAGAGCAGCGTCGTCGGCAATTATGTCACTGACGGCCTTTCTGAACCATTTTGCTGGCATAATTTGGCGGCGGGCGAGTATAAAATCACCCGCTCGGTCGGGCGCGATGAGCTATTGACGACGGCTGGCGATTGGACATTAACGCTGGCCGTTGGCGATGAGTTGGAACTTTTCTTCGGCAGCCGCACCGTCACAGGCGGCGCGGCGACCGTCACCCGCCCTGCCATGCAAAGCGCGTTCCCAACCATCGCCCCGCCCCAGCCCAGCTCCCCGAC
>WFSA01000150.1 GCA_015486215.1 Anaerolineae bacterium
ATGGGGAAAAAGGGACATTTCGATCTTCCATTTGAAAAAGCCAAACGTATGTTGAATGCTCCGTCTAATCCCAGCGGCGTATTTAATAAGGATGTAGTACGGCCGTCAATGAATGGTTTGGATATTACCCGTCGCCCTAGAAATTATTGGATCATTGATTTTGGTGTAGGAACATCAATGGAAGAGGCTGCCCAATATGAAGCCCCATTCGCTTATGTGCGTCAAATCGTCAAGCCTTTTCGTGCCACTGTGCGGCACAAGAGACGGAAAGAGTTATGGTGGATATTTGGCGAACCTTGCCCCAATTTGAGGGCGGCAATTGCCGATCTATCCCGTTTTATTGTGACGCCAGCAGTTGCCAAGCACCGTCTATTTGTTTAGTTAGAAAGCCATATTGTCCCTGACTCAGCCTTATACGTTTTTGCGCGTGATGATGATTATTTCTTTGGCCTGCTTCACTCAAAAGTGCATGAGTTATGGTCTTTACGAAAGGGAACATCACTGGAAGATCGTCCGCGTTATACAGGGACAACTACATTTGAAACATTTCCTTTTCCGTGGACACCAGGAGAAGAGCCGACGGAAAATGAGGATGAGCGTGTGGCCGGAATTGCATTTTGGGCGCGGGAGTTGGTGAAATGGCGGCAAGCGTGGCTGAATCCGCCGCGCAATGGGATGAAGGGGGAAAATGGGGGCGTGGATACGGTATACGAAAAGATACTAAAGAAGCGGACGCTGACAAATCTGTATAATGGGCTGGTTTATTATCGCCAAACGGCCGTATCCGGGCAGTTATTCAACCAAACCAACTTCGATAAAGTGACACACACGGCCGTTTCCCGTCCCGACATCATGGAATTAAACGATATTCACGCAGGGCTGGATACGGCCGTTCTCTCCGCCTACAATTGGCCGTCCACGTTAAACGACGAACAAATTTTAGAGCGGCTGCTACGGCTTAATCAGGAGCGGGCGTAGGGGGAAGTTTGCAGGTATGCAGGGTTGCATACCTGCCCGCCTACTCAGTACGCACCGCGTCCAAATAGTAAATGCGGGATCGTTTGTAGTAAAATGCGTATGTCGAGCATAATTGACCAATTTTCGATGTAATAGATGTCAAGCAGGCATAGCTCGTCGAATGTCAGGTCAGAACGGCCGCTTATTTGCCATAACCCCGTCGCCCCGCCAATGACCGACAGCCGCTGCCGATGCCACGCTTTGTATTGGTCAACTTCGCTTTGTAATGGCGGACGCGGCCCGACTAAACTCATGTGCCCCAAAAAGACATTGATTAACTGCGGCAGTTCGTCCAAACTGCATTTACGCAGAAAACGGCCGACTTTTGTTTGACGCGGATCATTCTTGATTTTGAATATGGGGCCGTCCACCTCATTTTGTGCCATCAACTCCGCTTTTTTATTCTCAGCCCCAGCGATCATAGAGCGAAATTTGACCATCATAAACGGCTTGCCATCCCGTCCAACCCGCGCCGATCTGTAAAAGACAGGCCCCTCTGAATCCCGCTTGATGGCGATGGCGATGAGGCCGCTGATGATGGAAACGGGGAGAGCGGCGATGATGATAAGGCTCAAATCAAGCAGCCGCTTGAGCAGGTGATGGGCGCGGCCGATACCGACATCGCGCACGCTGAGGAGCGGAATGCCAGCCATATTATTGAACTCGACACGGTTGAGGTTCATTTGCAGCAAATCAGGGATAACTTGGGTGCGAACGCCGTACAATTGACAAATTTGTGCCGCATCAGCCATCTCTTGGTGCATTTCGCTGGGCAGGGCGATGAAAACGGTGTGCAGATTGGGCTTATTTTCCAGCACGTCGGGCAGGTCGGCGAGCATCCCTAATCTGGGGATGCGTTCCAGCCCGATGCTGTCTTGTGAACGGCCGTCTAAATACCCCACCGCCTTGAATCCCAAATCAGAACGCACCAATAGCGTGCGAATCACGCCGCGCCCCGTCTCGCCTGCGCCGACGATGAGAGCGCGGTCTACCGATTTACCGCGCTTATATTGATAATTCAGAATCGCCCGTCGCCCCAGCCGCCCTACACTAACAAATATGGTGATAAAAAGCAGCGTCCAGCCGAGCATTAAGCGCGAAAAGGGGGTTGGTTGAAAGAAAAACGTGGCGACGATGAAGAGAGCCATCCCCGCCGCTGTCGCTGTGAAAATACGGGTGACTTCATCGAGCCAAAATTCGCCCCGCCGCCGCCGCCATACCCGATTTTGTCCATAAGCAATGGCGATAAAGACATTTAGCACGGCCAGTTGATCAACATAATCGGCAAAGGGAACGTAGAAATTGTCGGGAACTGCATATAACCATTGCCATTGATAGCGCACGATATAAGCGAAGGTGAAGGCGATATTGATAAAAAGTATATCAGCCACAACAGTGGCGTAACGGAGGCTTTTTCGTTTCATAAAGTGAAAGATGGAGTATAGAGATAGAAGATGCTTTCTCTAGCTCTAACAGGTATCTTCTCAAAAAATTGGGGACAAGACTTGACAAATTTCATCAGCACTTTATTTTACACGAGTATCATGTATCTTCTCAAAATTTCGGGGAGACTTGACAGGTTTTCTATAATACTCTCGTGTAAAACGCGAGACTCTTATGAAACCTGTCAAGTCTCCCCCAGAATACTGAGAAGATACTCTAACA
>WFSA01000151.1 GCA_015486215.1 Anaerolineae bacterium
GAGGCAATAGTATGGACAATACAAGCCAGTGTCAGCGATTTAACACGAGGAGAAGCGCGTGAATAAAAGCCAAAGCCGACGCATGTGGGTCATCATTATGGGATTGCTGCTCGGCGTTTTCCTCATTTTATTACGTCTCATCACCTTCCAAATTGTGAAGGGGCCAGAATGGGCAGCTCGATCCAGAGATGAGAGCATCGTCATCGCCCAGCCCGCACGCGGCACAATTTATGACCGCAACGGGGCGATGCTGGCCGCCAATAGCAGCGATTACCAAATCAGCGTATCCCCAAATATGGTTATTGATGCGACCGGCCTCTCTCTTGAACTGATGCCCATCTTGCAAAAGCCGCAATCAGAAATTATGGCCGCGCTCCTATCAGATCGTCCGCATGAAGTCGTCGCTGGGCGCGTCTCGGCCGACATTGCCGATCTTGTGCGTGATTTGCAAAAAGAGTACAGCGGATTGCAGATCGACCCGCTCGCCCGCCGTTTCTATCCACAAAGAGATCTGCTTTGCCACACATTAGGCTACGTTGATTTTGCGGGCAACGGCGGCGCGGGATTAGAAGGGTATTATCAAGAAGAGTTAGCCGGCGAAGCGGCCAGCGCGACCTTCTTCCTTTCCCCCTTGCGCGAGCAACCCTCCATCGCCGCTCGTGAAGGAGATGATCTCGTTTTGACGGTTGATCGTTCCGTTCAGCAAATGGTAGAAAATGAGCTGACGGCCGCTCTGCTTGAACACCGTGCCGAAAGCGGCACGATTATCGTGATGGATCCACGCACAGGGGCGATTTTGGCGATGGCAAGCGCACCTTGTTACGATCCCAACGAATTTTACGATGCGGACGAATCCCTTTTGCTCAACCCAGCCGTCAGCAGCCAATTTGAACCCGGCTCAGTGATGAAACTCATCACAATGGCCTCTGCACTTGACTCTGGAACCGTCACCCCCGACAGTACCTATTACGATGCGGGAGTGCTGGAAGTCGGCGGCCATCGCACCGTCAATTGGGATCGTTCCGCTCCCGGCACAACTGATATGACCACCTTATTGGCACGGTCGCTCAACGTGGGTGCGGCAACGCTTTCCACCTCAATGGGAGCAGAACGGTTCAACGATTATTTCCGCCAATTTGGGTTTGGCAGCCCCACAGGGATTGATTTGATGTCCGAAGCAGCAGGGGCGATGCCGCTGCCCGGTGATGAGTCATGGACGGAATCCCTTTTAGCTGCGTACTCGTATGGACAAGCGATCGCCACCACGCCACTACAAATGATCACGGCCTTGTCCGCATTGGCAAATGAAGGCGAAATCATGCAGCCATATTTAGTACAAGAGATTCACAGCGAGAATGGGGATTTTGCCCATACGCCGATAGTGATGAGTAAACCGATCAGCGCGGAAGCGGCGCGTGATACAACCAATATGGCGGTAACGGCCGTTGCCCGTGAGGTCTCCCAAGCCCAAATTCAGGGATACACCATCGCTGGCAAGACAGGAACCGCCCAAATTTCAGAGAATGGAGTCTATTTAGAGAACGATGTTATCGCCACCTTCGCTGGCTGGCTTCCCGCCGACGCGCCCGAAGTGATTATTTATGTCAAATTAGACCGCCCGCAAATCAACCCATGGGGATCGCTGACAGCCGCCCCGACCTTTGCCCATTTAGCCGAAGAGTTGGTCGTCCTGCTTGACATCCCGCCCGACAATATCCGCCTCCGCGCCGACATCCTAGCCGCGAGAGAGAATTGAGAATGAACAAGGAGCAATGAGCAATAAACAAGGAGATATTTGTTAATTGTTCATTACTAGTACACGCTGGCGGAAGTCTTTGTATCTTATTTGTTGCGGGAATCAGAATTCCCGCAACTCCCATCAGATAGGTATCGGGAATTCCGATTCCCGATACAGGCGGCGTATATCATCTAAGAATTTAGGCCAAGTTATACTAGTAACTACTCAGCCATTGTCCAAATTAACTACAAAGACACGAAGAATACAAATTTTTTTAAGATTTTCTTTGTGATCTTTGCTTCTTTGTGGTGAAATAATTGATAGGCTGAGTAGTTACCATTATTAATTGATTATGTTGACAGTTAGTCATTTTTTAGAAGCATTAACCCGATCAAACCCGTATCAGACGAGCGGGGCAGAGCCGCTGATTTTGTCGGTGGTGATAGATAGCCGCAAGGCGGATTTGGGGGCACTATTTGTCGCTTTTGTCGGCGAGCAGGTGGATGGGCATGATTATGTGGATGCCGCTTTTGAGCGCGGGGCGGTGGCGGCGATTGTAGAACGGCCGTATCCCCATCATCTCAACATAGATTTACGAAAAAACGCCCCCATTCATTACGATGGAACCGCCCCCGTCTGCCTGATTGTTGAGAACAGTCAAAATGCTTTGCAAATTGCCGCCAAAGCGTGGCGGCAGCAACTGTCCAGCATCGGCACAATCGGCATTACTGGCAGCGTCGGCAAAACATCAACCAAAGAGTTAATTTACGCAGTGCTGTCGCGCCGATACCGCACCTTAAAATCACCCGGCAATTACAATAATGAGATCGGCTTGCCGCTGACGCTCCTGCAGCTCAATCGCAGCCACCAACGCGCCATTTTAGAGATGGGCATGTACCAACGGGGTGAAATCAGCCTACTTTGCGACCTAGCAAAACCGACCATCGGCGTACTGACCAATGTCAGCCCCGTTCATTTGGAGCGATTGGGCAGTTTAGAAGCGATTGTGAAGGCGAAACAGGAGTTGGTGGAGAGTCTGCCGCCGCACGGCACGGCAATTCTCAATAAAGATGATGCATTGGTAATGAGCATGGCGGCGCACACATCAGCGCAAATTTTCACCTACGGCTTGGACAAAACGGCCGATTTATGGGCTGATACTATCAGCTCAATGGGATTGTCGGGCATTCGCTTCACCTTACATCACAAAGGAGAGCGTTCTGTCGTCCATGTGCCGTTGCTGGGGCGGCACAGTGTCCATACGGCATTACGGGCAACGGCCGTTGGGCTTGTCGAAGGGATGGCGTGGGATGACATCATCGCGGGGCTGGGCGATTCACAGGCGCAATTGCGCTTAATCGCCATTCCCGGCCCCAACGGCTCAACAATTATTGACGACACCTACAACTCCAGCCCCGATTCAGCCTTAGCCGCGCTCAATCTGCTGAACGATCTGCACACAAGCGGAACAGAGTGCCGTTGTCTCGCCGTTTTGGGCGACATGTTGGAATTAGGTCACATAGAAGAGGCTCAACATCGGCTTATCGGCCGTCGTGCGGCGGAGGTGGTAGACATTCTGGTCGTCATTGGGCAGCGCGGACGCTGGATCGGCGAAGAGGCGATGGCGGCGGGATTAAATGCAGAACAGGTTCTGTTCGTGGAAAGGGATAAATGGCAAACGGCCGTTACCATCCTCCGTCAACAGGCCAAACCAACCGACACCATCCTAATCAAAGGCTCATTAGGCATGCGCCTAGACCGCATCGTCACCGCCTTTGCAACGGAGTAGAGAGAGAGAGATGAGAGAGAGAGAGATAGATAGAGATAGAGATAGAGATAGAGACTGTACATTCCTTGCAAGTTTGCAAACCTGCCCCTTCCCATGCCCTTCGCACTGACCGTCGGCATCATCACCTTCATTTTGTCCGTGATTTGGGGCAGTCCCTTTATCGAGTTGATGCGTCGTCTCAATTTAGGCAAACAGATTCGGATTGACGGGCCGCAATCCCATATGAAAAAGATGGGGACACCAGCAATGGGCGGCTTGCTCATCGTCGGCTGGGTCACCGTTGTCACTGGTGTAGTAGACATCGTGAAGTTGGTGCAAGAGCTATCAACGGCCGAAAGCATCATTTTGCCCGTCGGCGTACTGGTCGCCTACGCGATCTTGGGCGGGATCGACGATTATCAAGGATTCCACAAACGGCCGGGTGAAGGGATGCAAGCGCGGGTTAAAATCTGGTTTCAGATTGGCATCGCGCTCGCTGTCGCCATTATTTTAT
The DNA here is from genome assembly GCA_015486215.1 of Anaerolineae bacterium. Taxonomy (GTDB): domain Bacteria; phylum Chloroflexota; class Anaerolineae; order Promineifilales; family Promineifilaceae; genus S016-13. The sequence continues at coordinate 4,021 of WFSA01000151.1, forward strand.
ACCTGTTCATCAACGATAAACATGGGTGGATGGCTGTCCCGACTGTCCCCGTTTTGTTGGACATCGGCATTTTGTACATTCCCATCGCCGTTTTTGTCATCACTGGCACAGCCAATGCCGTCAATTTGACCGACGGGCTGGACGGGCTGGCGGGCATGATCGCCGCTTCCGCTTTTGCGGCGTATGGGGTGATCACCTTCATGCAGGATCAGCAATATCTGTTGCTGTTCAGCTTCATCACTGTCGGCGCAATTTTTGGCTTTCTTTGGTACAACGCCCATCCCGCCCAAATGTTCATGGGCGATGTGGGATCGCAAGCGTTAGGCGGTGCGCTCGGCGTGGTGGCCTTGATGAGCAATCAATGGTTAATTTTGCCCATTATCGCCTTCATCCCTGTGGCAACGACCTTTTCGACGATGATTCAGGTGGTGTCGGCGGTGTTGAGTCGGCGGTTTTTGGGGCGGGATATACGGCCGTTCAAAATGGCACCACTCCATAATCATTTTGTCCTGCTTGGCTGGAGCGAAACGCAAATTGTGCAGCGATGGTGGCTGCTCGGCATTCTCGGCGCGATGATTGGCATAGCATTGGCGTTGATGTAAATGGGACACAGGTTTTATAGATGAACAATGATTTTTCAGAAGATGTGCGTTGGAAACAGCGGTTTCAAAATTATGAAAAGGCATATCTGTCGCTGATCGAGAGTGCAGAAGCGTTAGCGCAAGAGCCAAGCAACCGCTTCATCCAAGATTCGCTCATTCAACGGTATGAATACACGATTGAGTTGGCGTGGAAGACGCTGAAAAATTATTTGGAAGAGTTAGGCTTTGTCGGCGTGACTTCGCCGAAAAAAGTGATACGCAAGGCGTATCAAGAAGGCATCATCACCGAAGCGGATAAATGGATAACCGCGCTGAATGATCGTAATCGCACAACGCACGCTTACGAAGAGACGATGGCAAAAACAGTGGCTGCCGCCATTATGGAAAACCATATCCCGCTTTTTCGTGATTTATATGTGACATTGAAACGGGAAGCGGCATGATGGATATGTTTGGTTTAACGGCCGTTGACAAAGAGATCATCGTGGGCATATTCAAAAAATATGCCCAAATCGACGACGTGATTTTATTTGGCTCACGGGTGATGAACCGCCACAAAGTTGCCTCTGATATTGATTTTGCGGTGAAAGGGGGCGGTATTTCTGAAATTATAGGCGCGTTACGTGCTGATTTTGAAGAATCCGACCTGATTTACGAAGTAGATGTTGTGGCGTATGACATCATTACATTGCCAGCATTGCGTGAACATATTGACCGCGTTGGCAAGTTGTTTTATTCAACAAATACGAAGTAGGGGCGTGGCCTTGTGCCCGCCCAATCATGGGCGACCACAAGAGTCGCCCCTACGAAAATAACATGAACGGAAAACATCTCCTCATTCTTGGATTGGCACGACAAGGGACAGCCCTTGCCCGTTTCGCCGTGCAAGAAGGAGCGACGGTGACGATTTCTGATTTGCGCTCATCGGCAGTATTACAAGCTCAGATGGATACATTGTCCGATTTGGGCATCAGCTTTGTGCTGGGGGCGCATCCGTTGAATTTATTGGATGGGGTTGATTTATTGGCAATCAGCGGCGGCGTGCCTGCCGATGCCCCGTTTGTGCAAGCAGCACGGGAAAAAGGTATTCCCATCAGCAATGATTCGCAGGAGTTTTTGAAGCGATGCCCTGCTAAAAGCATCGGTATCACTGGCTCGGCGGGCAAGACGACGACGACCGCCCTTGTCGGAGCGATGGGAAACGCATCGGGACGGCGTACATGGGTCGGCGGCAATATCGGACGGCCGTTAATCGCCCATTTGAATGAGATGAAGGCAGATGACATCATTGTACAGGAGTTATCCAGCTTTCAGTTGGAAATATGGGAGCGCAGCCCGTCCATCGCCGCGGTGCTGAATATCACACCCAACCATTTAGATCGGCATAAAACGATGGCGGGGTATAGCGCAGCGAAGGCGAATATCCTGCGCTATCAATATGCGGCGGACACGGCCGTTTTATCAGCAGACGACGCGGGAGCGGTGGCATTAGAAGGAGTGGGTAACGGCCGTTACCTCCAATTCAGCCTCCATCACCCCGTCAATAACGGCGCGTATTTGCAAGAGGATACCTTATGGCTGGCACGGGACGGCCAGCGGCAAAAAATCTGCACCCGCGCCGACATTCAATTGCGCGGTCAGCACAACGTCGCCAATATCCTTGCCGCCATCACCCTTGCCGATCGTGTAAACATTCCCGCCGACGCGATGTTGAACGCGATCCGTAAGTTCAGCGGCGTAGAGCATCGGCTAGAGAAAGTGGCGGTCGTTGACAGCGTAACATACATCAATGATTCCATCGCCACTGCACCAGAGCGGGCATTGGCCGCCCTATCCGCCTTCGACGCGCCGATTGTGCTGCTCGCAGGCGGGAAAGATAAGGATATGGTGTGGGAAACATGGGCAGATGTGGTGAGCAAGCGGGTGAAGCATCTGATTTTATTTGGAGCATTAGCACCCATGCTGGCTGAAATGATGGCGGGACGGGTTGAGATGATACAGGTCGAAACGGTGGAAGAGGCGATTGAGGCAGGACGGAAAACGGCCGTTCCCCACGACATCGTCCTCCTTTCCCCCGGCGGCACAAGCTACGACGCATTCCCCGACTTTGCAAAACGGGGCGGCTTATTTAGAAAAATCGTATTGGCAATGTAAGGAATAGGACAAGGATTGCACAGATAATGCGTATTTATTGAAGTATTACTCCTGCAAAAACCAAATCCATTCTCCTTTAGGAATGAGGATCGAACAATTTGTGGAACTATCAATGTTCATCCGTAAAATCAATGTACAAACCAACTGAACAGAGAGAATTATGGCAAGCGTAAATGTAATGCGAAAACAAAATATCCGCACCAAAGCAGGCACAAAGATGCAGTTTGATTATTGGTTGCTGCTATCCATCGCCGCCCTGCTTGTGGTCGGCATGTTAGCCGTCTACAGCGTCACCTTTGATTACGGATTTTTATATAAAAACAATAGCAGTTACTACTTCCAACGCCAATTTATCTCCCTCTTGCTTGGCTTGGCGGGCATCGTCGTCATCATGCAATTCGATTACCATGTTTTCCGCAAACTATCGGTGCCATTACTGCTCGCTACGCTGGCCGGCCTTTTTGTCATCCTCTTCTTCAGCGAATCCATTTTTGGTGCCAAGCGCGGCTTCACAGGCGGCTCTTATCAGCCGTCCGAATTGGCAAAATTAGCCGTCATTTTATATATCGCCCATTGGCTCTCCTCAAAAGGAGAACGCATTCAGCAATTGACTTACGGGCTGATCCCCTTCTCCGTCATCACAGGGGTCGTGACGGCGTTGATCGTATTACAGCCTGATTTGAGTACGGCCGCTTTAGTCGCTCTCGTCAGCTACACCCTCTTCTTCATCGCAGGGGCAGATTGGCGGCAATTTGCGGCAGCAGGCGTGGTCGGCGGCGGGATTTTCTTGCTGCTCATCACCACATTGCCCCATGCGGCGGCGCGGGTGAGCGCGTACACAGTCGCCTTGAATGACCCGACGCAAGCGGGCTGGCATGTTCAACAAGCGTTAATCGCGCTTGGGCGCGGCGGCTGGTCTGGGGTGGGAATTGGACAGAGCGTGCAGAAGTTCGGTCCCCTGCCAATGGCGCATACAGATGGTGTATTTGCCATTTTATCTGAAGAGGTCGGCTTTTTAGGCGGGATGGTGGTCATTGGCTTATATGGGATGCTCGCTTGGCGCGGCATTCGCACGGCACAGACCGCCCGTGATTCGTATGGGGCGTTATTGGCATTAGGCATCACGTTTTGGTTGAGCTATCAAGCGTTGATCAATATCGCTGTCATCACCGCCCTGATCCCTTTTACAGGAATGCCGCTCCCCTTCTTGAGCTATGGCGGCTCATCCTTACTCATCTCGCTTTTTGGAGTGGGTATTTTATTAAATATCTCCCGTGATGCGGCGATGAATAAACGGCGGCAAATAAATTGATACCTGCTATGAAAATTTTGATTTGCGCTGGTGGAACTGGCGGACATATTTACCCCGCGTTGGCGGCAGTAACAGCATTGCAACAGATGGGTGTGCAGACATCCAATCTATTGTGGCTGGGGACGACGGGCAAGGTCGAAGAGGATCTTGTGCCGCGTGCGGGGCTACGGTTGGAAACGTTGGCCGGCGGCGCGGTGGTCAGCAGTGTGCCATTTCATCAGAAGGTGCTGAACGGGTTAAAGTTGATGGCGGGAATCAAAACGGCCATCACCCACATAAATTCCTTCACCCCCGACGTGATGTTCATGACTGGCGGCTATACGGCCGTTTCCGTCACCCTCGCCGCCCGTCTGCGCCGCGTCCCTGTCGTCACCTATCTGCCCGACATCGAACCCGGCTCCACCATCAAAATGATGCTGCGCTTCACCAACAAAGTCGCCTGCACCAGCCCATCATCCGCCCCATTTTTGCCTCACAAAAAGATGGTGGTAACAGGGTATCCCGTACGCGAAGAGGTGCGGGCGGCGACAAAAATGAGCAAAGCGGACGCGCTGGCACAGTTTGACTTAACAACGGACCGCAAAACACTTTTCGTCTTTGGCGGCAGTCGCGGGGCGTTGAATATCAATACCGCATTGATGGATAATTTGCCCGCCCTGCTGCAAAAAATCCAAATCATCCACATCAGCGGCACACTGACATGGCCGCAAGTGGAAGCGAATGCGGCAACATTGCCCGCCAAGTTACGCGCTCATTATCGCCCATACCCATATCTGCACCAGCGGATGGGCGCGGGATTCCGCGCCGCCGATTTGGCTTTGGCACGCTCAGGGGCAAGCATGTTGGGCGAATGTCCCGCGTTCGGCTTACCGTCCATCCTTGTGCCGCTGACCTTTGCGTGGCGATACCAAAAAGTGAACGCCAATTATTTAACCGAGCACAGCGCGGCGATCCAATCAACCGATGAGACATTGGGCGACGACCTGCCCGCCATTGTATTGGATTTGTTGGCAAATGAGGGCCGTCTGCAAAAGATGGCGGGAGCGGCGGCGGCGATGGACGAGCCGAACGCAGCAATGAAACTGGCGAAATTGATAACGGCCGTTGGGCAAGGAGCATCTACATGATTGATATAGGAGTTGTATTCTGGATCGCTATTTTCTTCGTCGCCTTTTCAGCGATGATGCGCGGCTGGACAAATGAATTAGTCGTCATCTCCGGCTTAGTCCTATCACCGCTCATCACCGTGAAATTTGGCTCTTTTATCATCACCTTATGGGGCTTTGCCGGCGATCCTGAACAGGTCAGAAAAAAAGAGTTCTATCTTTTGATGGCAATTCACCTGATCATCGTTTACGTCAGCTACAAAGGGCCGATGCTGGCCGACCGCGTATCCAAAAAAGGGGTGCGTGCCAGTGAACGGGTTCAAGATCGTGTGATGGCTATTCTCGCTGGTAGCGTCAGCGGATATATGAGCGTCGGTATGGTGTGGTCACTGTTAGAGTACAGAATTGCAGGCGGCACTATCCAGCGTCTGGCCGCTGGAGAGCGATACCCGTTTAGCAGTTTATTTATCGCCCGTCCCTCCATTGACCCTTTCAACATTTATCATAGCGTGGAAGGGGGAATAGCACGATTAGAGTATCTAGAAAAGTTGATTACTTATTTGCCATTGCCCGTATTTGAACCGTATGCGATTTTTGCCGTCGTTGCGGCATTGATATTTATTATTGTTGTTATTGTATAGAGCAAAGTTACGAAGCGGCGGAGCGGCGGGGGTATACCTTCGCAACTCCGCAACCCCGCATGTTTAGATTAGGCAATACATCCCATTTTTTCATCGTAGGCATTGGCGGCTCTGGCATGTCGGCGATTGCGCGACTGTTATTAGGGCGCGGTTTTGCTGTGTCTGGCTCGGATCGGGCGGCGACGGTGTTGACAGCAGTTCTCCAATCAGAAGGGGCGACGGTATATAAAGGGCATGACGGGAAAAATATCGCTGGGGCAGATGTGCTGATCATCTCCTCCGCCATCCCAGCCGATAACGCTGAGATAGCGGCGGCAAAAGCGGCTGACATTCCCATCCTCAAACGCGCCGATCTGCTGGGACATCTGATGGACGGGTACACGGGTATCGCCATCGCTGGCACGCATGGCAAGACGACGACGACGGGGATGATTACCCAGATTTTTATGGAAGCAGGGCTTGACCCGACGGTGATTGTGGGCAGTGATTTACCACTTTTAGGCGGTAACGGCCGTTTCGGCACAGGCAAATATTTCATCATCGAAGCGGACGAATACGACAATATGTTTCTCGGCTTGCGCCCGACCATCGCCATCATCACCAATATCGAGCATGATCATCCCGACATCTTCCCCACCGCCAAATCGTACACCGACGCATTTTTGCGTTTTGCCAATTTGCTGCCCGCCGACGGCACGCTCATCATCTGCGGCAACGATGCGGGGGCGATGGAACTCTTGTCCAGATTCGACCGTCCCGACGTGGCGGTCATCGTCTACGGCGTGGGGGATGGATTTGATTTGATGGGGCTGAACGGCCGTCCTAATCCCATCGGCGGCACCGATTTCATCGTCCAAAAAGGGGATGAGTTAGTCGGTCTGGCGCGGCTGCGCGTGCCGGGAAAACATAATGCCCAAAATGGGCTGGCCACCATCGCCGCTGGGCTGGCCGCCAGCATCTGCTTTGACAGTATGCGAACCGCGCTGGCACAATTTGGCGGCATGGCACGCCGTTTTCAACTTATCAGCAACGCAAACCAAGTAACCATCATCGACGATTACGCCCATCACCCAACCGAAATACGAGCGACTTTGGCCGCTGCCCGTGAACAGTTCCGCCAGCGGCGCATTTGGGCGGTGTGGCAGCCGCATACCTTCAGCCGCACCAAATTACTGTTGCAAAATTTTGCCGTCAGCTTCAACGACGCTGACCGCGTTATCGTGCTGGACGTATATCGCAGCCGCGAAACAGAGGCGGACGGGGTGGGCGCGGACAGGGTTATTGCGGCGATGGAGCACCCATCGGTCCATCATATCGGCGACCGCCGCGATGCGGCCGCTTATATCCTTGAACGCATTCTACCCGATGATGTTGTCCTGACGCTCGGCGCGGGGGACGGCAACGAGATCGGGAAATGGATCGCGGACAGCTTGGAAAATCGGAAAAAGTAGGTGAAGGGTTCAACGTATCTTCTCAATAAATCGTGGACAAGACTTGACAAATTTCATCAGCACTTTATTTTACACGAGTATCATTAGGAAAATTTGTCAAGTCTCCCCAGAATGCTGAGAAGATACGGTTCAACTTAATATAGAGAATAGGACACAGATTTCTTTTATTTGATCTACGTTCTATCTCTTCTCCATGAACCTATCATAAATTAGGAAGAGCATACATGATGACGACAACGACAACGATCAAAACGGTACACGATCCCGTCATTGAGCAGTTTGTGGAACTGTTCGGCAAGCGGGTGAAAACGGACGCGCATCTGTCCCGATATACGTCGGCGCGGGTGGGCGGCCCAGCCGAGTTATTTGTGACGGTGCGGAGTGTGGATGAATTGCAAACGGCCGTTGAAACCGCATACAACCATCGCATCGCCTACTTCGTTTTGGGCGGCGGCTCCAATATCTTATGCGCCGACGACGGGATGAAAGGGGTGGTTGTGATGAACCGCGCCAAAAATGTACGCTTCCGTCACATCGGGGCAAAAGTGATCTGCACGGTGGATTCGGGCATGAGTTTGGGCATGTTGGCACGCCAATGTATAGATAACGGGCTGGGCGGGCTAGAATGGGCGGTCGGTATTCCTGGCACCATCGGCGGCGCAATTGTCGGCAACGCGGGCGCACATGGCGGCGATATTGATTCCGTTTTGCGGGCGGCCACCATCTGGGAGCCGGGACGGGGCGCACGCATTTTTAGCAATGATGAGCTGAAATATAAATACCGTGACAGCTTGCTCAAACGAGAGCAAGGGCGTGACATCTCCCGTCGTGTAGTGCTGTCGGCCGAATTTGAACTCATACCTGAATCAATCAAAGTGCTGACTGAACGGGCAGAGGCGTATGAAACAAAACGCAAGCAGAGCCAGCCATTAGGCGCAAGCACTGGCTCGATGTTCAAAAATCCTGACAATCTATACGCGGGCTATCTGATTGACTCGGCCGAGATGCGCGGTGCTTCCGTCGGCGGGGCGCAAATTTCAGAGAAACACGCTAACTTCTTCATCAACACGGGCAATGCAACGGCCGAAGATATACGCGAACTCGTCGCCCAAGCGTGGAACACGGTGCGCGACGAATTCAATATCGAAATGGAACTTGAGGTTGAAATGGTCGGCGAATGGCGGCTGGAGTAGCAATGAATAATGAACAATTAATAATGAAAATTGGTGTAATTTTTGGCGGGCGGTCGGATGAACATGAGGTCTCTTTGCGGTCGGCGCGGTCGGTGATGGGCGCGTTGGATGGCGCACGGTATGAGATCGTGCCGATTGGGATTGATAAAAACGGCCGTTGGCTCACCAGCGATAATGTTGTCCAAAGAATGTGGGCGGGGGAAGCAGGGCATCCTGCCATTCCCTTTGCCGTCCTTGCCGATTTAGACATCGTTTTCCCCGTCCTGCACGGCCCCTATGGCGAAGACGGCACGATACAAGGGCTGCTGGAAACGATCAATCTGCCCTACGTCGGCTCTGGCGTGGTCGGGTCGGCGGTGGGGATGGATAAGGCGATTTTCAAAGATGTGATGACCGCCCGCCGCTTGCCAATCGTCGCGTGGGAGCTTGTTCTCCGCGCCGATTGGGGGATAGATGAAGGCGCGATTTTGGATAGGATCGAAGCCGCATTGCCGTATCCGCTCTTTGTCAAACCAGCCAATCTCGGCTCCAGCGTCGGCATCAGCAAATGCAAAAATCGTGACGCATTACGATTAGGCATCGTTGACGCGCTGCGTTATGATCGGCGCGTGGTGGTGGAGCAGGGGCTTGATATGCGGGAGTTGGAAATCGCGGTATTGGGCAACGAAAATCCCGTATGCACTGTTGTCGGCGAGATCCATCCGGGTAATGAATTTTATGATTATGAGGCCAAGTATTTGGCTGAACCCGGCTCAGAGGCGGAATCTGCGCTCTCTATTCCAGCTGACTTGCCAACGGCCGTTGCCGGAGAAGCGCAAGTGATAGCGTTACAAGCGTATAAGGCGATTGATTGCGCGGGATTGGCACGAGTGGATATGATGCTGGATCGGGAAGACGGCCGTTTATACATCAACGAAATCAACACCCTGCCCGGCTTCACCAGCATCTCTATGTATCCCAAATTATGGGCGGCAACGGGGCTGCCGTATCCAAAACTGCTCGATAAATTGATCGCATTAGCGATGGGCGACGAATAACTATTTCTGTTATGGCAAGACGACGACACAATCCGGCAGGAGAAGGAAGCGGGCGACGGCGGTTACGATTGCGTAAGCAGCCGCGCCGTCAGCCAACCCGATCCTCACCGCCGCGTGTGGCGATGCCAAAAACAGCCAAAAAGCGACAGCGGCGCAATCGGTGGCATAGTCCACTCACGAAAGAGTCGGTAAAACGGTTCATCTTCTCCAGCCGTTGGATCAGCGCGTTATTGCTGGCCGCTTCTATCGGTGCGCTTTATTTGATGGGCAACGAGAGCGAATTTTACCTGTACACCATCCCCGTTGAAGGGGCGCACGCTTCGTTAGAGGCGGATGTTGTCGCCGCCAGCGGCTTGTTTGGCACACATATTTTCGCCGCCGATCCGACCGCCGCCGCTAAAAAAATCAGCGATCTGCCTGAAGTGCTGTCGGCCGTTGTCACCCTCTCATGGCCGAATGAGGTGACGATTATGATTGAAGAGGACACTCCTGTTGCTCTGTGGCGCGATAAGGGAAAATTGTATTGGGTGACGGACAGCGGCGCGTTGATGATCGCACGCGGGCAGACGGACGGGCTGCTCATTATGGAATCGGAGATAGAAACGGCCGTCGCCCTCAGCAGCAAAACCGAGAATGAAGAAGGGGAAACGGCCGTTGCCTCCCTCCCCTTCCTTCCCAAATCCGTATTGGACGGCGCATTAATGCTACGCGATTTACGTCCCAATATCGAGCAGCTATATTACCGTCCTGCAGGCGGTCTCAGCTATCAAGACGGGCGCGGATGGCGCGTCTACTTTGGCGAAGGGACGGACATGAATCAAAAGCTGGTCGTTTACGAAGCGATCATCGCTGACCTGCAAGAGCGCGGCTTGACCCCCGCCTACGTCAGCGTCAGCAATCAAGAAAAACCGTATTACGCGGAGAGATAGAGAGAGATAGAGAGAGAGAAGGTAGAGATAGAGAGTTGCTATTCTACCTCCCCTCTCTATCTCCCCTCTCTATCTCAGGAACTGGTATGAGTGAAATTATTTTTGGCCTTGATGTAGGCACGACAAAAATATGCGCCCTTGTTGGTGAGGTGCGCGAGCGGCAGTTGCGGATCATTGGCGTGGGGATGGAAAAAGCACGCGGCATGAAGCGGGGCGCAGTCATCGATGTGCAGGAAGCGACCATCGCCATCGCCAAAGCGATTGAGCAGGCTGAACGCACATCCGGCTATGATTTATCAGAAGCTGTCGTCACCATTTCAGGCGAGCATATCAGTTCAACCAATAATCGCGGCACGGTTGGCGTTGGGCGCAATGACGATCCCATCACTCGTGAGGATGTGGAGCGGGCGTTGACCGCCGCGCAAGGGATTCAACTGCCGCGCACGCAGCAAATCGTCCATCTCATTCCCCGCCATTTTACGGTGGATGAACAGCATGGCGTGGTCAACCCTGTGGGAATGCGCGGGTTCAAATTGGAAGTAGAGGTGCATATCGTCACCGCCGATAAGCCTGCGTTGATGAATTTATCTCAATGCGCGGGCAATGTGGGCATCAATGCGGATGAGTATGTGTTGAATGCGCTGGCGGCTGGTGAGGCGGTTTTGGAACAAAATGAGCGCGAAATGGGGGTAATCATCGCGGATATTGGCGGCGGCACGACGGATATTGCGTTGTATATGCAAGGGCAGGTTTGGCATACCAAAACGCTACCCATCGGCGGCTATCATGTGACAAACGATGTGGCTATCGGTCTGCGTGCGCCGTTTGATGTGGCGGAGCAAGTCAAAATTCAGTATGGCGATTGCCGCCCTGACCAAATTTCGAGCGACTCTACCTTCACCGTTGAGCCGTTTGGCGGCGAAAAAATCACTGTTGGACGGCAAGATTTGGCGCATGTGATCGAGGCACGGACGGAAGAGATATTCCAGATCATCTTGGATGAGATTAAACGGTCTGGGTATAGCGGCTTGCTGCCTGCGGGAATTGTTTTGACGGGGGGAACGGCGCAATTGAGGGGAATAACGGCCGTTGCCGAGCGTGTATTAAACGTGCCGGCACGCGTCGCCCGCCCCAAAAATGTTGTCGGGCTGATTGATGAGTTAAACAGCCCCATCTATGCGTCCAGCATCGGCCTGCTACGCTGGGCGATGGCCGAACATTACACCTATCGCCCCCGTGATCAAAAAGCTCTGTGGGGACGGCGTGTGGGCGGCTTCCTCAAAGCATTATTACCGGGGTAGATGGAGGGGGGAGATAGAGATAGAGGATATGTCTTGTTTATGTGCTGCATCCTATTTGATGCAGAGAATTAGAACGAGGTGAACTGTATAAAGCAGAAGTAATTACCTAGATAGTCTACTGTTGCTAATCTCTTTTGGATTATCATTCCTGCCTTCGCAGGAACGGCATCTGGGTATGTACAAGCAGAGGGAAAAAATTATGGGAATGCAAAGAAAAGTAGATATGCAGAGAATGCCAACGGCCGAAGCGACGGCGTTGATTCGAGTTGTTGGTGTCGGCGGCGGCGGCAATAATGCGGTTAATCGCATGATTGAATCGGGTATCGTCGGCGTCGATTTTGTGGCTGTCAATACCGATATGCAAGCGTTGCGGCACAGTTTGGCGCAGCGCAATGTGCAAATCGGGGAACGCTCTACGCGCGGACTGGGGTCTGGCGGCGATCCAGAGATTGGACGCAAGGCGGCTGAGGAGTCGTTGGAAATGTTGCACGAAGCGGTGCAAGGCGCGGATATGGTGTTTGTGACGGCTGGAATGGGCGGCGGCACAGGGACGGGCGCGGCTGCTCCCATCGCTAAAGCGGCGCGTGATGAAGGGGCGTTGACGATCGGGGTGGTGACACGGCCGTTTATGTTTGAAGGCACCCACCGCGCCCGCGCCGCCGAAGAGGGGATTGAGCAGCTAAAAGAGCATGTGGATACCTTAATCGTAATTCCCAATGATCGCCTGTTGGAAACGGCCGATAAGCGCATCTCCTTGAGAGATTCTTTCAAATTAGCCGACGAAGTGTTACGGCAAGGCATTCAGGGGATTAGCGAATTGATCACCACGCCCGGCCTCATCAATTTGGACTTTGCCGACGTTCATTCGATTATGTCGATGGGCGGGGCGGCGTTGATGGCGATTGGCTCGGCCAGCGGTGATGATCGGGCGGCGATGGCGGCACGGCAAGCGTTGGCGAATCCGCTGCTAGATATGACGATTGACGGCGCACGAGGCATTTTGTTTAATGTGACGGGCGGCCCCGATTTGGGCTTGTATGAAATCAACGAGGCGGCCAATGTCGTGCGCCAAACGGCTCATTCTGATGTCAATTTGATTTTTGGGGCGGTTATTGATGAAAAGATGGGGGATGAAATCCGTATTACGGTGATTGCCACTGGTTTTGATCACGCTTCGCCGATGACGCGGCAGATGCTGCGCTCCCGTGAATCTGCGCCGCGTCGGAAGGAACGGCCGTCAGTATCGGTCTCATCTAAACGAAAAACGGCCGTTACGCCCAAAACAACATCAGCCAAATACGCGCCCGATGATTTAGAAATCCCTGCCTTTTTGCGCCGGCGATAGATAGGGGGAAGGGGACGCAGATTTCACAGATTAGCGCAGATTAAATGTTTTTATCTGCGTCAATGTATCTTCTCAAAATTTCGGGGAGACTTGACAGGTTTTCTATAATACTCTCGTGTAAAACGCAAGGCTCTTATGAAACCTGTCAAGTCTTTGCCCCAATTTATTGAGATGTTACGCGT
>WFSA01000152.1 GCA_015486215.1 Anaerolineae bacterium
CTTGATACACCTCAAAAATGGGTTGAGGACAAGCTCCAAACGAGCCATGATTCAAAAAAGTTATGTCGGGGTCAAGCATGAATAAGTCGCGCATAATGTCTCCGTGAAAAGTTGCAAGTGGTAAGTTGCAAGTTACAAGTTGCAAGTGTTGTTGGCTCGTCAAATGGTGTCATTCCGAATTCTTGAAGGGGTGAGGAATTTTACAGGCGCAAACGTGAATATCTCTTCCTCTGGTCAATCTGCTCTTGTCATTCCCCCATCTTCATGAGGGCAGGCTCTGCGAAGGCGGGAATCCATGAATTCTAAGACTGTGTGTTCCTGCCTTCGCAGAAATGACAGGTGGAAGTTTCTGATTTTGTTTAATCCCCATTCCTAGAAGAGTAAGAAGGTGCTATTTATCCCATAAAAATCGGTTCATTTTGCCAAAGCGAACCGATTTTCTATATGTAGAGGAACGGCCGTTGTGTGTTTAATCTCATTTAATACCAAACTGGTACGTACTTTGTCTATATTGGGAGCTGGAGTCAATGTATTCACCAAAAATTGCTCTAGATGTCGGCGATTATGAATGATTACTTTTAACAAGTAATCAGACTCACCTGTTTGGTGATAACATTCCAATACCTCGGACATATCCTGTACCGCATCTCGAAACGCCATAACTGCTTCTGGATCGTGCCTGCGTAAAGTAACTTGGACAAAGCAAAGCATGTCATACCCTAACGCTTCACGATCAACTAAGGCTGTATACTGTGTGATCGTGCCAGAGTCTTCTAACTTACGCAATCGTTTTTGTAGGCCGGGTGGTGACAGATCGATTCGGCGGGCAAGTTCGGCATTTGTCATGCGAGAATTCTCTTGCAATAGGTGCAATAATTCGTAATCCTTTTTGTCTAAATTGTTTTGTATCATTACCTAATTCTAGTAGATTGGATCATGATTAGCAAAAAGGCGGAGGGAATTGCATAGGCGCAGTTTAGCATGGGGGAATGGGACACAGGTTTTTGGTGTATTGAAACGGCCGTTTTTCCCTTGAATCACTAATGTTTCGCCCAATTGTTTTGCTAATTGTGTCGTTTCTCTTTGGATATAAGGGGTAAAGAATTGTATAATAAAATTGGTTTGCATCGCATCATCGTATCTTCTCAGTATTCTGGGGAGACTTGACAAATTTTCCTAATGGTACTCGTGTAAAATAAAGTGCTGATGAAATTTGTCAACCCTTGTCCACGATTTATTGAGAAGATACGCATCACTCTATCTAAATTTGAGTTTGTTTAGGCTAATTGTGATGCAGACTTTTCATTTTTGCAAAGTCATACTACGGGAATGCACCCTTAGGGAACACTCGTTTTTAACTTTGGCGTTTTACCCTCACCCCAGCCCTCTCCCTTTGGGAGAGGGAGCAAGTTCCCTCCCCCTAAAGGGGGAGGGTTAGGGTGGGGGGGCGATGACGAAACTCCAAAGTTGTTTACGAACCTTCCCTTAGGGAGTGTAGAGATAGAGGTAGAGATAGAGGGTGTTGGTGTGTCAAGGTTATGGATATTCACCAATGTCCCTCTATCTCTACCCTCTACCTCTATCTCTATGGATAAATTTTATGGATAAAACAGTACAGACTCAATTTGGTGCAAATGCCGCCAGCTACGCCAGCAGCCCTGTTCATGCGAAGGGGGCGAGTTTGGCGCGGTTGGTGGAATTGGTCGCGCCGCAGCCTGATTGGCAGGTGTTGGATGTGGCGACAGCGGCGGGGCATACGGCGTTTGCGTTTGCGCCACATGTTGAGTGGGTAACGGCCGTTGACATCACTCCCGAAATGTTGACCGTCGCCGTCGAAGAAGCGGCCAAAAGAAAGATCGAAAACATCACTCTACAATTGGGGAACGCGGAGGCACTGCCGTTTGAGGATGACATTTTCCACCTCGTTACTTGCCGCATTGCGCCCCATCATTTCAACGATATTGACCAATTTTTGCGCGAAGCGGCACGGGTGCTGCGCCCAAACGGAATGCTGGCGATTGTGGATAATGTCGTGCCGGGCAGCTATCGGCGGGGCAAAAAGGCGCGGCGGCAACGGCAGAGCGCAGCCGCAAGGGCAGCGGGCGAGTATGTGAATGCGTTTGAAAAGTTGCGTGATCCTAGTCATCATCGCTGTTTGGCGGTGTGGGAATGGGAAACGGCCGTAAAACAAGCCAATTTCGCGGTTATCAGCACCGAAACCATCCCCAAAACGATGAACTTTCACCGTTGGGCGGCACGTATGAACGTCTCTCCCGCCGATACCATCCGCCTGCAAGCGATGCTTCTGCAATCCCCCGCCCCCGTCGCCGCCTTTTTGACACCCCAAGTCAGCAGCGATAGAATCGAATTTTTCCTCACAGAGGCGATACTTATCAGCAGGAAGATAGAGGGTAGAGATAGAGGGTAGAGATAGGGTGTAGAGATAGGGGGTAGAGATAGAGGGTAGAGATAGGGTGTAGAGATAGGGTGTAGAGATAGAGGGGCGTTGGTGAATATCTATAACCTTGATATGCCAACACCCTCTATCTCTATCTCTATCTCTATCTCTACAGTCTATCTATAAAATTATGACAAAAACATACCACTTCTGGATTACTGGATGCCAGATGAATTACGCCGATGCCCGCCGTGTGGCGACTGAAATGGAAAAATTGGGGTATCGGCACACCCCTGATTTGAATAGTGCCGATGTTGTTGTGGCGCAAACATGCGCCGTACGCCAACAGTCGGAAGATAAGGCGTACAATAAAGTCGTCAACCTCAAGGTGCTGAAAGATAAAGACCCCAGCAAAACGATAGCGGTGATGGGTTGCGTCGTCGGCGTGCATGGCAATAAAAAAATGGAGAAAGCGTTCCCGTTTGTGGATGTGTTCATGGAGCCGTCATCTGATGGCAAGCCGTTAGTGCAGCATCTGCTGAAAGGGGAAGCCCTCGCTATTGATAAGGCGGCGGTAGCACAATTGCACGCTTGGCAGGATGGTGAAGTTATTTTGCCAGTCGAACAGCGCGGCGAGCAGGTGACCGCGCCCGTCGCCATCGTTTATGGCTGCTCCCATGCGTGCAGTTTTTGCATCATTCCCCAAAAGCGGGGCGGCGAACGGAGCCGTTCCATCGGCTCTATCGCCGCTGAGGTGCGCTCGCTGGTGACGCAAGGGGTGAAAGAGGTGATGCTTTTGGGACAAATCGTTGATCGCTTCGGTACGGATGTGGAGGATGGGCCTGCATTAGCCGATCTATTGCGTGTCATCCATGAGATTGATGGCTTGGAGCGCATTCGCTTCCTGACCAGCCATCCCAACTATATGACAGATGAGATTCTGCACGCTGTCGCTGACCTGCCCAAAGTGATGCCTCAAATTGAAGTGCCGATCCAAGCGGGCAATAACGAAGTCCTGCGAAATATGAAGCGGGAATATACGCGTGAACAGTATCGTGATCTCATCCATCGCATCCGCGAGATTGTGCCGGAGTCATCCATCAATTGTGATATCATTGTCGGCTTTCCCGGCGAGACGGAGGCGCAATTCCAAGATACGTATGATATTTTGGAGGAGTTGCGCTTGAGCAAAATTCATCTGGCACGTTACAGCCCCCGTCCTGGGACGGTCAGCAATCGGCGCATGGAGGATGATGTGGCGGATGAGGAAAAACGGCGGCGGTATCATCTCATCGAGGCGTTGCAAAAACGCATTTCGGAAGAGGATATGAAACGATGGCTGGGACGGGAGTTGTCTGTTTTGGTTGAGGAGATGCACAAGGGGCGTTGGCGCGGGCGTACGCCGCAGGGTAAGTTGATCTTCTTCGACGATCCGCGCCCATTGAAGGGGGAAATGGTGACGGTGCGGGTGATGCATACGGGGGCGTGGAGTTTGTCGGGAGAGTTGATAATGGATAGGACAATTAGTAATTAGCAATGAATAGGCGGCGTATTTATTTGGATCATGCGGCTTCGACACCGGTTCATGCGGAGGTGGCGGCGGCGATGCTGCCGTATTGGACGGAGGTGTATGGCAATCCGTCATCTTCGCATGAACACGGCCGTTTTGCCCATCGTGCCTTAGAGCAGGCGAGGGAACGGATCGCGGCGCAGTTTAACGCCCATCCTGACGAGATTGTTTTTACGGGTGGCGGTTCGGCTAGTGATAATTTGGCGTTGCGCGGGGTGATGCTGCGGGCGCGGCATGATGGCGGCGGCAATCATCTGATCGTTTCGGCGATTGAACATAGCGCGGTGATGCGAACGGCCGTCCAACTCCGCGACTATTTTGGCTTTGATCTCACCATCTTGCCTGTGGATCGTTTTGGGCAGATTGATGTGGAGGCGTTGAAAACGGCCGTTACTCCTCAAACTGTCCTCATCAGCATAATGGCTGCCAATAATGAGATTGGCAGCCTGCAACCCATTGAAGCGATTGGCTCCATCGCCCATGAGAACGGGGTGTTGTTTCACTCTGATGCGGTTCAGGCGATTGCCGTCCGCCGCTGGAATATGGAGACGATGCCGATTGATTTGATGAGTGTCGCGCCGCATAAATTTTATGGGCCGAAGGGGATTGGGGTGCTGTTTGCGCGGCGCGGCGCGGCGATGATGCCGATATTGACGGGCGGTGGTCAGGAAAACGGCCGTTGGGCGGGTACGTCTAATGTTGCTTTTGGGGTGGGAACGGCCGTTGCCCTTGAGATGGCAATGGACGAGCTAGAAGCTCGCAACGCCCATTATCTCCCCCTCCGCGACCACCTCATTGACAGTTTACTGACCGCATTGCCCGACAGATGCGTCCTGACAGGCCATCCCAGCCAGCGATTGCCCCACAATGCCAGCTTCGCTTTCCGCCATGTTCGCGGCAATGATCTGTTGATGCACCTTGATATGGCCGGCATTAGCGGCAGCAGCGGCTCGGCGTGTAAAACGGGTGATCCCAAGCCATCCCACATTTTGCAGGCGATTGGGCTGGGGGATGAATGGATAAAAGGGGGGTTGCGTTTGACGGTGGGCAGGCAGACGACGATGGATGATGTATTGTATGCGGCGGGGAAGATTCCAGAGATTATTAGGAAAATTGTCAATGGTTAATGGTCAATGGTCAATTGTCAATGGAGATACTCCTTCATTGGGAAGACGTGTGGTGGTGGCGATGAGCGGCGGGGTGGATAGCTCTGTGGCTGCTGCGCTACTGGTGGAACAGGGGTATGAGGTCATCGGGATGATGATGCGGTTGTGGAGCGAGCCGATAGAAGAAGGCGCGGTCTGCACTGATAATCGCTGTTGCACGCCTGAGCAGATGGCGGATGCACGCCGCATCGCTGACCAGTTGAATATCCCCTTTTATGTGGTGGACACGCAAGCGTATTTCCGTAAGACGATTGTGCAATTCTTTATTGATGAGCATGAAAACGGCCGTACACCCAACCCGTGCATCGAATGTAATCGCAAAATACGCTTTGAATACCTGTTAAACCAAGCGTTAGCGTTAGATGCCGACTATTTGGCGACGGGGCATTACGCCCGCATTCGCCATACGCCAGACGGGTATCATCTGCTGCAAGGAGTAGATGCGGCTAAAGACCAATCGTATGTGCTGCATGTGATGGGTCAGCATGAGTTGGCGCATGTTCTTTTTCCCGTCGGTGAGTACAGCAAGCCGCAGGTGCGCCAATTGGCGCGAAAGTTCAATCTTCCCGTCGCTTCCAAGAGTGACAGCCAAGATTTATGTTTTGTGGGGGATGGGGATTACCATCGCTTTTTACGCGAGTACAGCGAGCGGCAATTTTTACCAGGCCCCATTCTGGACAGTGATGGAAATAAGCTGGGCGAGCATAAAGGATTGCCTTTTTACACCATTGGTCAGCGCAAAGGGCTGTATATTTCTGCGCCAGAGCCGCTTTATGTGCTGCGAAAGGAGATGGCGGCTAACGCGCTCATCGTCGGCAGACGGGTGGAGTTGGGGCAGCGGGAGTTGATAGCGGAGAGGGTGAATTGGATGGATGGTGTTCCCCCGTCGCAACCGATTCCTGCGTATATTAAAATTCGGTACAAGGCGAAAGGGGTGAAGGGCGTTGTGACTGCTTTGGAAAACGGCCGTTGTCATGTACACTTCGACCAACCCGTCATCGGCATCACCGCAGGGCAAGGGGCTGTTTTTTACGACGGGGATCGTTGCCTTGGCGGCGGCACAATTATTTCTTGATGCGGAATTGGGTCATGGTTTAAGACGTAATTTTAGTATCTTCTCAGTATTCTGGGGAGGCTTGACAAATTTTCCTAATGGTACTGTATCTTCTCAAAATTTCGGGGAGACTTGACAGGTTTTCTATAATACTCTCGTGTAAAACGCGAGACTCTTATGAAACCTGTCAAGTCTTTGCCCCAATTTATTGAGATGTTACCTACTAATTTTATGCAAAACAGACAGCCGCTATATTACTAAGGGAAAACTCGTAAATAACTGTGGCCAAGGTGACAGGCACTTGCCAAGTGCCTGTCACCTGAAAGTCCAAAGTTAAAAACGAACCTTCCCTAAGGAGTATCGAAGATTGGTCTGTACCAGAATAGCCGATCTTATAGAGAATGATTAGTCAAACTGCATCCGCGCTTATTTTAGGATTTTTTATCGCTACCGCTTACGGGGCTGGCTTTCATTTGCTGATGGGCGGCGCGGCGCGGCGGTTGCTGCTTTACATGGGAGCGGCGTGGATGGGGTTTGCATTGGGGCATGTGGCTGGTGATTTGCTTAATATAGAGACGCTGAAATTAGGGGCGTTACATCTGTTTAGTGCGAGTTTGGGTGCGTGGATTGGATTGATTGCAAGCTGGTGGTTTGTCGCCAATGAAAAGGAATAATGCTATACTCGTCTCTGTGATATTGGGCTGAAATAGTGATAAAGGCAAAAGATAGATGAGTTCAGAAGTAGACCAATTTTTGAGACAATCAGAGCAAGTAGAGCGGAAAAAGTTGATCCCTGCCCGTTATGTAGTTGGCGGCGTGCTGATTTTTGCCGTTGTGGCGATTCTGTTTATAACGGCCGTTGTCTTCTTAGCCGATAATTACGCCCCAACCCTAGAAGCGGTACGGGATATTTTTGTCATTATTTTATCGCTGGTATCCTGTCTGTTCAGCATCGTCATCGTCATTTTGCTGGTGTTGGTCGTTCGTTTGGTGAATATGATCGAGTTTGAGATCAAGCCCGTATTAGAACGCACCAATGAAACGATCACGATGGTGCGCGGCACGACGACATTTATGAGCAAAAACATTGTTGAGCCAGCAACGGCCGCAAGTGGTTATATCGCTGCCATCCAACAAGGATGGAAGGCGTTGTTTGGTAAAGCGGATAAACAATTAAAGTGAGAAGCTAGAGGATGAAGCTAGAGATAGAGGTGATGTTCATACGCTGTCTTCTACCGTTCATCTTTGATGAGGAGCAATAATATGAGTGAGCAAAATAATGATTTCGGCGCTTTTTTGGCTGGATTTGTCATTGGCGGGCTTGTCGGTGCGGCGACGGCGTTGATTTTAGCACCACAATCTGGCAATGAGATGCGGGCGCAATTGGCGCAAAAAAGTTACGATTTGCGTGAGATGGGCGCGGAACGGGCGCAGCAATATCAAGAACGGGCGCAAACGGCCGTTTCCGACGTTCGCGTTCGGGCGACCGATGTTGGCACACAAGCGCAAGATCAGGCGCGATTAGTGCTGGACAAAGGCAAGCAGAAATTAAATCGACAGGGCAAAGAAATTACCGAAGAGGTGACTGAGACAGTCGATGAAGTATCAGCTCAAGTTGAAGAGGATGTTGACAGCATATAGAAACCAATGGTTTTTGATGGTAAGTAAGAGTTAATCATTCTTTTTGACAGGCGTATCTGCTACAGATACGCCTTTTTTGTGTGTTGATGAAAATAGTAGAAACAATTTGTAGAAAATAGGACGCAGATTTGCCGAATTAGCAAGATAAACGCAGATCAAAGAAAAAATCTGCGTCCTATGCCCTGAATGATTTGGGTGTATTTTAAATGAGTTGACCCAAAGTGACAGTCACGGGGCAAACGGACCTGGTTTATCCGAAACTATACGCCCCGTGACTGTCACTTCAACTGAAATGAAACACACCTGAATGATTTACGGAGTAACGCCATGACCCAATACGCATACCCCACATTGGACGAGTTGATCGCAGGGCTGCCTGATACATTTGATGAAGAGGGGATCAATTTAGTTCGTGCAGCCCATGATTTTGCGGAGCGGGCGCATAATGGGCGCAAACGGCCGTTTGGCGGCGCAACCTATATCGAACACAATCGCGGCGTGGCACAATTGATGTGCCGATTGGATATTGAAGCGTACAGCATCGCCGCTGCCCTGCTTTATACTGTCGGCACCCCTTACACTGACGATCCCGCCAGCAAAGAGACCTTCTCCGATTTGGCCGACCATTTCCCCAAACCCGTCGTCGCTTTGGTCATTGGCATACAAAATCTATACGCTTTCGCCGCCGAAGAGAGTTACCAACGGTATCGTGAAGGGGCAGCATTGGAGAATATCCGCCGTGCTATCCTCTCCATCATTGAAGGGGATATTCATATCATTTTGATACGGATGGCGATCTGTTTGCAAGACCTGCGCCATGCAAAAGATAGCGGCAAGCCGTGTGATCAACGGTGTATCGCGCTTGCCACAGAGGCGCAGAATATCTACGCCCCATTAGCAAATCGGTTGGGTGTGTGGCAATTAAAATGGGAGATTGAAGATCACGCTTTCCATTATTTGCATCCCAAATTGTATAAAAAGATAGCTAAGTCGCTCAATTCCCATCGTGATGAGCGCACGGCAAAAATCAACAGGGTGATCGCTCGTTTGGAAGAGGCGTTGACGGCGATTGATGTGGAGGCGAAGGTATACGGCCGTTCCAAACATATTTACTCCATCTACCGCAAAATGCAGCGCAAAAATATTGATCTCATTCAAAATATATACGATATTCAGGCGGTGCGTATCATTGTCGAGCCGCGCGATTTGGAGGCGTACAACGCCCTCAATATCAGCCAAAAGGTGGAAGTAGATCGGCGGCTCTGTTATCAAGCGTTGGGCGCGGTCTATAGCTTGTGGACTCCCATCCCCGAAGAGTTTGACGATTATATCGCCATGCCGAAGCCGAACGGGTATCAATCTTTGCACACAGCCGTGCGTGACCCAGACAGCAGCGACACCTTAGAAGTACAAATTCGTTCTATGCGTATGCACGAAGCAGCCGAGCGGGGGGTGGCTGCTCATTGGGCGTACAAAGAGGGGGGAGATGGGCATGTCAGTGCATTTACTCAGCAGCGCATCCAAAGTTTGCGTGACTTGCTTTCTCGTTTAGAGGAGACGGCAGAAGAGGGCGGCGATGCAGAAAAAGCTCTTGATGCGAATTTAAGCACGCGTATTTACGTCTATACGCCCAATGGGGATGTCAAGGATTTACTGCCCGGCTCTACGCCGATTGATTTTGCCTATACGATTCATACAGGAGTTGGGCATCGGTGTCGCGGGGCGAAGGTAAATGGTAAGTGGGTCGCTCTGACGCATCAATTGAAATCGGGGGATCACGTCGAAATCATTACGACAAAGCGCCCGAATCCCAGCCGCGATTGGAGCAGCCCTACGTTGGGATACACCGCCAGTCCGCGCACACGTGCCAAAGTCCGCCGCTGGTTTCGTCAGCAGGATAGGGGAGATAGTATCGAAAACGGCCGTTTGGCCGTCCAGCAAGAGTTAAAGCGATTAGGTCTGGAAGGGCAGATCAGCATCGCTGATATTGCCAAAGCGTTACGATTAGACAGCGAAGATGAATTCTTAGCCCAAGTCGGCTTTGGCGACATACGGATGACACGGGTGACGAGTTCCATCGCCCTGCTGCGCCAAAATTTAGAGCCGAATGATGATCTACGGCCGTTGCTCGCCCTGCCGCCCAAAGCCAAAAAGCCGAAGGGAATCACCGTGCGCGGTGTGAGTGGATTAAGCACCAAGATGGCTGGTTGCTGCAATCCCATCCCCCCCGAACCGATCATCGGATTTATCACCCGCTATACAGGCGTGACCATCCATCGGGCAGGATGCCGAGAGGTAGAAGCGATTACGGAGCGGGAGCGATTGATCGAGGTGGATTGGGGGGATGAGGTGGAAACATTCCCCATTCCCATCGTGGTCGAGGCGTATCAGCGCGGCAAATTATTAGAAGATGTGAGCAATATCCTGAACGGACAGCATATCACCGCGACAAAAATGAAGACAATTATAGAAGGGGGGATTGCATCCATCTATCTTGTGGTGTCGGTGACAAGTATGGATCAGTTGCAATGGTTATTGAATCGGCTGGCGGCAGTGCAAAATGTGGTCTATGCCCAGCGTCAGCAATGGTAGCGGGGTTGGTGAAGTGATATGAAAACAGTTTGCAACCCTGTCACTTCGCCGCTTCGTCAAAAATTATGTTAAATCAAGACGAACAAGCTGTCCGCACGAAAATCCGTGCCTTTATTACCCGTGAACTGATCCGCGATGAGGAGTATCCGCTTGAGGATGATGAGAGCCTCATCAACGACGGCTTGATGGATTCGTTTTCATTAGCCGAGTTGGCTGTTTATGTGAATGATACATTTGGCGTATACATCCCCGATGCTGATTTGACGGTGGAAAAGATGGACACCTTAGATCAAATCATTGCCCGTGTGATGCAGCGGTGATCTGGGCGGGGGATGGGACGCAGATTGTCAGGATTCATAGGATAAACGCAGATTTTTTATCCATTTTGAAATTTGCGTTCATCTTGATAATCTTGATAATCTGCGTTCTATTCTAGCAGGTACTTATGATTATTTGATATATGCTAAGAATTCATTTCGCGTTGCGACGCTGGTGCGGAATGCGCCCAACATTGTGCTGGTGATCATGCGGGGATGCTCTTTTTTGATGCCGCGCATCATTGAGCAGAGGTGTGCGCCTTCGACCATCACTGCTACGCCTAATGGGTTCAGGGTATCGTTTAGCAAATCGGCGATTTGGCGTGTCATACGCTCTTGCACTTGCAAGCGGCGGGCGAACATATCTACAATGCGCGGAATTTTGGATAAGCCGATGACTTTGTCGCGGGGGATGTAGGCGACGTGGGCACGGCCGTAAAACGGCAGCATATGATGTTCGCACATGCTGAAATACTCAATATCCTTTACCACAACCATCTCATCATACTCTACATTAAAGAGGGCATTATTAACTAAGGTGACGGGATCGATGGCATAACCGGCTAATATCTCGTCGTACATACGGGCGATACGGGTTGGTGTGCCTTTCAATCCTTCGCGTTCGGGGTCTTCACCCACCTTTTGCATGATGGTGTAGACAGCTTGTTCAATTTCTTTTTTATCTTCTGGAGTGTTTATCATTATTAGGTGTCTTCTCAACAAATCGTGGACAAGACTTGACAAATTTCATCAGCAGGAAAATTTGTCGAGTCTCCCCAGAATACTGAGAAGATACATTATTAGTGTAGAAATGGAGGGCAGAAATAAAAAAGTAAGTAAGCGGTCACTCCCCCACTTGTTGCGGGAATCGGAATTCCCGCAACGGTCTGGCAGGTTCGGGAATTCCGATTCCCGAACCAAACACTGAACCAAACACTGGACGGGGGGAGTGACCGATTACAAAAGTAATCTTATATCTCTACGCTCTATCTTTTTAGAATTTCAAATTACAGTTTGGGCAAATGGTGGTGGAGGCGACAACGGCCGTTTCGCACGCGGGGCATAATAGTTCAAATTCAATCCCGCAGGCGGGGCAGCTGTCATCACTCTCCTTAATCGCAGCATTACATTGAGGACAAAGCCATTGTTGGCAATGCGGGCATTCATCGCTTCCTTGTTCAATCTCTTTTCCGCATGATGGGCATAAAAGCAGCATTGCTTCGGGCGTGAAGTCTATTTTTTTGTCGTTATCAAAACCACATCGCGGGCAGATGATCTCGTCATCAATTAAATTGATTTGGCAAGAGGCACAAATCAAATTATCACAGCGCGGACATGCGCCGTCACTGATCGGCGTGTACTGTTTGCCGCACTCTGGGCAGGCGACCATGTGTACCAATACTTTGTCTACCAGTACGGTGTGGATGATACGCGCCGAGCGGCGTTGAATGATGGTAACGGCCGTTTTACATTCAGGACATTCCGTCGTTCCCGCCGCAAAATGTGTTTTGCAGGCGGTGCAAAATTGGGGAAAAAGGGCGTTGCAATTAGCACAAAATTCCGTGCCGGCCGTCAACTCAAAATCGCATAAGGGGCAATTAAAATAAAGTGCCATGCCGCAATTGGGACAGTGCTCATCATCTTCTGTCGTTTCATGGACGCAATTGGTGCAAAATGTGATGCCGCAAGCGGAGCAGAAGCCATCTTCGATGTAGAGAGACTGACCGCATCCAGGGCATTCGCCCGTGTATTGCTCTTCTTCATTTTCGCTGCCTTCGGCGACGGGGCGGGATTTTGTGGAAGAAACGGCCGTTGCCGACTCTTCTAATATATCACCACAATGCGGGCAGATGACCGCATCAAAAGTGACTTCGCCATCACATTTTTCGCACACAAAAACGAACTCAAATCCGCATGATGAACAAGAATCCACGTCTGCGTGCAAAGACATGCCGCATTCAGGACATTTGGCCATGAATCCATCTTCATCGTCTTTGGTAGCGGGATTTGTGGAAGAAACGGCCGTTGCCGACTCCCCATCCTCTTCTAATATATCACCACAATGCGGACAAACGACCGCATCAGCGTTCACTTCGCCATCACATTTTTCGCACACAAAAACGAACTCAAATCCGCATGATGGACAAGAATCTATATCCGTTTCACTTAATAATGCCCCACATTCAGGACAAAAATCTTCTTCTATACTCAATATACACCTCTGTACTATAGCAGCCAGCCTATTACTATCTTCATCTATATACCGCCCAGAATTATACCAGATATATGACAGATGTTTTATGGAAAATGACATTTGTCAATAGAATTCATTTTGTTTACGATTATAATAAGTATGTTGAAACTTCCCCCCACAGCAAGTATATAGATACCTTAGGGAAGGTTCGTTTTTAACTTTGGACTTTCAGGTGACAGGCACTTGCCAAGTGCTTGTCACCTTGGCCACAGTTATTTACGAGTTTTCCCTTAGTTCCTATAAATAATTTGTAAATTTTCACTGCAACATAATTGGAGGCATAACCATTATGACAAAAAACACATTAACTATTACTGATAATCGTACTGGACAAGGATACGACATCCCGATTGAGCATGACACCATCAATGCGATGGACCTGCGTCAAATTCGTGTAAACGAAGGTGATTTCGGCATGATGAGTTACGATCCTGGTTTTAAGAATACCGCATCAACAAAGAGCAATATCACCTTTATTGACGGTGGCGCCGGCATCTTGCGTTATCGCGGCTATCCCATTGAGCAATTGGCTGAAAAATCCAAATTTCTTGAAGTTGCCTACCTGACTTTATTTGGTGAATTGCCCGATAAAGAAGCGTATGATGCTTGGGTATATGATATTCGTCATCACACCTTCCTGCATGAGAACATGAAATCCTTGATGCAGGCATTCCGTCACGACGCTCATCCGATGGGGATGTTCATCTCCTCAGTAGCCGCTTTATCCACCTTCTATCCCGAAGCACGAAATGTTATGGATCCTGAAGTTCGTGCCAAACAGATTGTGCGTTTAATCTCCAAAGTACCAACCATTGCCGCATTCTCTTATCGTCATAGCAAAGGATTGCCGTATGTGTATCCGAATAACGACTTAACCTATGCGGGTAACTTCTTGGCTATGTTAGATAAAATGTCTGAGTCTACCTATGAGGTGAACCCTGTTTTGGAACGGGCATTAGACGTGTTATTTATGCTCCATGTTGACCATGAGCAAAATTGCGGTACAGCGACAATGCGTGTCATCGGCTCCAGCCAGACTGATCCGTATACAGCGATGGCTGGTGCGGCAGCGGCGTTATACGGCCCCTTGCATGGCGGCGCAAACGAGGCTGTTTTGCGGATGTTAGTTGAGATCGGCGATGCAAAGAACGTACCTGCTTTCATGGAAGGTGTTAAGAAACGGGAACGTCTGTTGATGGGCTTTGGACACCGTGTTTACAAGAATTTCGATCCACGCGCTAAAATCATCAAAGGTATTGCTGATCAGGTGTTTGAAGTGACTGGGCGCAATCCGTTATTAGACATTGCGCTTGAACTAGAACGTATCGCATTGGCTGACGACTTCTTTATTGAGCGTAATTTGTATCCTAATGTTGACTTCTATTCTGGCATCATTTATCAAGCGATGAAATTCCCAGTTTCCATGTTCCCCGTTTTGTTCGCTATTCCACGCACGGTGGGTTGGTTGACACAATGGCAAGAGCTGTTAGGCGACAAAACACAAAAAATCGCCCGCCCGCGCCAAATCTATTTGGGTGCTGACGAACGTGATTTTGTGCCAATGCACAAACGGTAGTTAATAATGAATAATGAATCGTTATTCTGGGGAGACTTGACAAATTTTCCTAATGATACTCGTGTAAAATAAAGTGCTGATGAAATTTGTCAAGTCTTGTCCACGATTTATTGAGAAGATACATGAATCGTTAATGATGAATTGTTATAGTTGACAGTTGACAAGCAGCGACCCCCCGTTGCTTGTCAACTGTTTTTTTGTTTCTGTATTTCAGAACGCGTTACGGTTGTTTTTTGTTTATTAAGTTACCAAATAAATGTTGCATGATGCCCGGTATTTCGATTTCTTCGTCCTCTTCCTCTTTGTTCCACGTGTTATCTTTTCGATTAAGTAGCCATTTCTCCCGCTTTATATCCAGATCGGCAAAATAACTGCTCATCAACTCGTTTTTATCGTCGGCTATCCATTGGCGGATGGTTGTCAGCTCTTTGATGACCTCATCCAGCCAGCGAAGGGTAGCGGTTTGGTTTCGTATAGCTAAATTTGTAATGTCCCCCCGTTGTTCTAAGGGCTGTATCGCTTGGGCGAACGGCTGGCTGGCAAAGCGAAGCATGTCATCGCCGCTGCTGGCACTATGGATGGTATTGAACATGGCGGCGGCGAGCAGGCCGGGAACGGTTTGCACGCCTTGAATGAGTTGGTCAAATTCGGCTAAATCTAGGAAGTAGGGGGTTGTGCCGAGCAGGCGGCCAAAGGCAACGGCCGTTTCTATCGCTTCTGGATCCAAGTCGGCAGAAGGCATAAGGCAGAGTACCCCGCCGTTGAACAGGTCAGCATCTGCACCTTCTATGCCCGTGCGTGTATCGGTCAATTTGTCAGCCGTCAGAGCGATGTGACAGCCGATGTAATATCCTTGTTTTAGATATTCATCAGCCCACGCTTGCCCGTCTATTTTGCCGCCCGAAAGGTCAAGGATTAGGGTATGATCCTGCACGCGGCTGCCGATGGATTCTAATGTTTGCTTCTGATCGACCGCTTCGCCAGCGATGATGAGAATATCAGCGGCTTCGGCTATTTTGCCGACGCTCCATTTGCTGCCATCAATCGCCTTGTACTCATCTTGCGCTTTGCGCGCCTGCCCTGAATAGGGGTCGTAGCCGATGATATTTAGGTCGAGTGATGACTCTTTTAGAGCCATTCCTAATGATGTTCCAGTTCTTTTTAAGCCGATGATTCCTACTGTTTGTGCGTGCATGTTTACTCCGTGAACCTTCCCTTAATGTTGATCGTCTGCCCATTGGAGCAGGCAGAGTTGGGTATCAGTCGTGGCAGCGGGGGATTGGTGACGGCGGATTAGGCTGCGTACGGCGGGGTCGCTGTGTGCAGCTGCGGCCATTTCTGCTCCCCAGCGAGGATGATGGGTTTTGACGGCAAACGGCCGTTTCCATCCAATTCCATCCTCTCCCCAAACGGCCGTTTGCTGGGGCAGCAATCGCTCTATCAATACAATAAAAGAGCGATCCCAGACAGAAAGCGGTGATTTTGCCTTGCCGACATCATGCAACAAAGCGGCCGTTAGCATGATCGGATCGTCTGTTTTTGATTGTACCGTTTTCATCACCTTGTAGCTGTGCCATTGGTCACTGATGGGCAACTGTTGGAATATCGCTTGTTCGGCGATGGTCAACTGGTCGTTTATTTGGGAAACGGCCGTTTGTGACAGTTCTTTGATACGGATGGCTTGCCAAAATTGCCGCGCACGATACAAAATCCCCATCTTTAGAAGGATAATCCAAATTGGAGTCCCGATAGTATTTGCAACAATGCCGCCGCAGGCCGCATGATGACGACCGACAAAATATCTCCGGGCAGGAAGAAAATGACGAACATCAAAATCATAAAGCCGTACCGTTCCAACGGCCGTAATTGGTCTCCCATCTCTGGCGGCAGCGCGCCTTGCAGAACCTTGTATCCATCCAGCGGCGGGATGGGAATAAGGTTAAAAAACATCAATATAAGATTGATAAATACGAATTGGACGAGCAAAAAGTAGAGCTTGTCCCATGCTGGGTTGAGCACCCATGATAGCGGCATGAACTCAATCAGACGTAGAGGAATAGATCCGACTATTGCCATGACAAGATTGGATAACGGGCCGACAACAGCCACAAGAGCCATTGAGGTGCGATAATTGCCGCGCAAATTAAATGGGTTGACCATCACTGGCTTAGCCCAGCCAAAGCCAGAAATTAACAGCATAATTGTGCCGAATGGGTCAAGATGTTTTAACGGGTTCAGGGTGATACGTCCCTGGCTACGCGGGGTTGGGTCGCCAAGATAATCGGCCATCAGTGCATGTGACAATTCATGCACCGTAAAGGCGATCATTAGAACGATCAGGCGGGCTATAGTTGTGTCGAAATCCATAAATTCTCCTTAAAAGGGGCAAGTATATAGGAAATAATGTATCTTCTCAATATCTCGGGGTGAGTACAACAAATTAAGAAAGGAACAAATTGCGTAACTACGCAGGCCATACATGTTGGATAGTTAATCGAAAAAGCACCATATGTAGGGTTTTGTAATAAATTTTCTGTAATAGGATACATTAAATCATCTGCTTTTTGCCAAAACCATATCTATATGTGGTCAAATGATGATGATTTTTGAAAAATATCCGCATTTATGCCTGAGTCGTTACCAAATTGCGTCAGTCGAGCCAATCTGTTCTTTTCCAAATCTGCTGTACTCATCTTCCCAATTTATTGAGAAAATACGAAATAATGTATCTTCTCAATAAATCGTGGACAAGACTTGACAAATTTTATCAGCACTTTATTTTACATGAGTACCATTAGGAAAATTTGTCACGTCTCCCCAGAATATTGAGAAGATACGATCTTCTCAATGTTCTATAAAAGACGAGGCTGTAATCACCCTAAATTTTCCGTCATTAATGTATCATTCATTATTGAAACCGTGTTATAATCGTCGCCATTATGAAAAACAAACTCCAGAATTTGAAGAATATTTTGTACGAAGTAGATGATTTACAGAAGGCGGCGGCAGTTTTGTATTGGGATCAAAGTACATATATGCCGGCTGGCGGAGCGGTTGGGCGAGGGAATCAATTGTCTACGCTCTCTAAAGTGGCACATGAGAAGTTTGTGGACACGGCCGTTGGTAAATTATTAGACGATTTGCAGCCATACGCCGACAGCCTGCCTGACGATGATGATGACGCGCGGCTCATTAATGTTGTGCGGCGGGATTATGATAAGGCGACCAAAGTCCCCTCAACATTACTGGCTGAACTTTATGGACATGTAGCCGCATCGTATCAAGCGTGGACAAAGGCACGGCCGTCTAATGATTTTGAAATGGTACGGCCGTACCTCGAAAAAACACTCGATCTCAGCCGCCAAATAGCAAACTGTTTCCCTGATTATGATCATATTGCCGATCCGTTGATTGACAGGAGTGATGAAGGGATGAAAACGGCCGTTATCCGCCAAATTTTCTCCGATTTACGAACAGAACTCGTCCCTCTCGTGCAAGCCATCACCGATCTGCCCGAACCTGACAACAGCTTCCTTTTTAAACATTATCCTGAGCAAAAACAGCTTGATTTTGGCATGAAAGCGGCCATACAGTACGGTTTTGACACCCATCGCGGACGGCAAGATAAAACCCACCACCCCTTTATGACCAGCTTTGGACATGGAGATATTCGTATCACCACCCGCGTTAATGAACACCGTTTTGATGATGCGCTGTTCAGCACTTTGCACGAAGCAGGACACGCGATGTATGAGATGGGCATTCGCCCCGAGCTGGATCGCACCCCGCTTGCTAACGGAACATCATCTGGCGTACACGAGAGCCAATCCCGCCTATGGGAAAATATCGTGGGGCGCAGTTACGAATTTTGGCAGCATTATTACCCTCAACTACAGACCGTTTTCCCCGAAAATTTGAATGATGTTTCGCTGGATGCCTTCTATCGTGCCATCAATAAAGTCTCAAAATCACTCATTCGTACTGACGCTGATGAGGTCACCTATAATTTGCATGTGATGATTCGCTTCGATCTATCCATCCAACTGTTGGAAGGGACGTTAGAAGTGAAAGATTTGCCAGAGGCGTGGAACAGCCGTTACCAATCCGATCTCGGTCTGCAAGCCCCCAACGATGTGGACGGTGTACTGCAAGATGTTCATTGGTACTCTGGCGTAATTGGAGGCTCGTTTCAAGGATATACATTGGGTAATATAATGAGCAGCCTGTTTTATGAACAAGCGTTAAAAGCCCATCCCTCCATCCCCGCTGAAATCGCACAAGGGGAGTTCGGCACATTGCACGGCTGGCTGCGGGAAAATCTTTATCAACACGGCCGTAAATACACCGCCAACGAACTGATCAAACGGACAACGGGCGGTGACCTAACCATCACCCCCTACTTGAACTATCTGCACGGCAAATTCAGAAAACTATACAATATCAGCTAAGGAACGAGGATTTATTTAACTACCAAAGTATCTTCTCAATATTTCGGGGTGAGTACAACAGATGAAGAAAGGAACAGATTGCGTTAGTTGAGAAAATCTGTTTTTTCCCTAATCTGTTGTACTCTTGCCCCCAGATTTTTGAAAAGATACCTACCAAAGTTGTCATTCCCATCCGCACCCTATTTTTATGTTAAGTTATAGCATAACATATTGTAAAGCAAAATTTGTGATTTTTGAACTATGCCGCCATTCTTTATTCACAGCAGCGGAGGAGTATGCGGACAGCGACGATTGAACGCAATACAAACGAGACGAAGATAAAATTGGTTCTGAACATTGACGGGCAGGGCAAAGCCGATGTCAACACCGGCATCGGCTTTTTAGATCATATGTTGACATTGCTGGCTGGGCATGGGCTGTTCGACATCACCGTTCATGCGGATGGTGATCTGCATATTGACGACCATCATACGGCCGAAGACCTGTTTATCTGTCTGGGCAAAGCGTTAGACGACAGCTTAGGCGACCGTCGCGGGCTTGTCCGCACGGCGCATAGCTATGTGCCGATGGACGAAGCGTTAGCGCGGGTGGTGATCGATTTGGGCGGACGGCCGTATTCCGTCTTTGAGGCTGAGTTTGCCACGCCCCGCGTCGGCACGCTGGGAACTGATCTGATTTTCCATTTATTTGAGACATTGGCGGTACACGGCCGTCTTAACCTGCACGCCCACGTTTTATACGGCCGTAACGATCATCACAAAGTCGAAGCACTTTTCAAAGCACTCGCCCGCGCTCTCGACAGCGCAACCTGCCTAGACCCCCGCCGCCAAGATGTCCCCAGCACAAAAGGAACATTGAGCTAGACACTCTCCCCCTTTCTACATGGAACTTGTTGAACAGATCAAAATCAAAGCAGCCGAACTTGGCTTTAGCACCGTCGGTATTATTCCAGCCGCCCCCGCCCGCCATTTGGCCGCATATGAGCGATGGATCGCCGCCGAAATGCACGGCCAAATGGGATACATGGCACGCCCCGACCGCCTCATCCGCCGCCGCGATTTGAATGTAATTCTGCCCGACGTGAGATCAATCATATGCGTTGGGCTGGATTATTACACCACCGCCCTGTCGCCTGAAACCGCAGACGATCCATCGCGCGGGCGCATCTCCCGCTATGCGTGGGGCGTTGATTATCATGAAATAATGTGGCCGCGTATGAAGACATTCGCCGCATGGCTAGAGCAGACAGCGGGCGGCAATAGTCGTACTTACGTTGACACGGGCGCAATTTTAGAACGTGATCACGCCGAGTCGGCGGGGCTGGGCTTTACGGGCAAAAACAGCCTGCTCATCCATCATCGGCGCGGTTCATTCATATTTTTGGGCGAGATATTGAGCACCCTCCCGCTCGTTCCGCCCTCTTCGCCCGCTCGCCCGTCGGCTCCGATTGGCAGCTGCGGCAAATGTACTCGCTGCCAAACAGCTTGTCCCACCGGCGCGTTTCCTGAACCGTATGTCGTCGATGCCCGTCGCTGCATCTCATATTTAACAATCGAATTGAAGGGATGGATGCCGCGCGAGATGAGGCCGCTTATCGGTAATTGGATTTATGGATGTGATGTCTGTCAGGAAATTTGCCCATATAATCGGCACGCTCAACCAACGGGGGAGCGCGGCTTTTATGGAGACGACGCGCTATTGATTGAAAATCGCGCGGCTCCACATTTACTGGATATTTTAAGAATGGATGAGGCGGCGTTTGCGTTCCGCTTTGCAAACAGCCCGATCAAGCGGATCAAACGGCGGCGGCTGTTGCGAAATGCGGCTGTCGCGGCGGGGAACTGGGGAAGCGAAACGGCCGTTCCTCTCTTAATCAACCTGCTCGACGACCCTGAACCGATCCTGCGCGGACATGCGGCATGGGCGTTGGGGCAAATTCGGGATGAGAGGGGGGGGACGGCCGTTGTTCACCATCTCCCTCATGAAAAAAAAGAGCTTGTGCGCGAAGAATATGAGTTAGCAATAATGAATTGGGAATAATGAATGGGTGACTGCGTGAAGGTAATCTACGTAATCTGGCGCGCTACGAAGCGTACAACAACCAGTGGGTGAAAATCTAACCTGACCAATGTGTCATTCAGTCAGGAGAAGCAAGGATAACGCAATTTTCTACTCTACTGCAATCCGTGTCCCATTTTAGTTAAGGAACGAGGATTTATTTAACTACCAAAGTTGTCATTCCCGCCCCTACCTTCGTGAGGGTAAACTCTTTTAGGCGGGAATCCATGATTTCCCAGACTGTGGATTCCTGCCTTCGCCGAGCCTGCCATGAAGATGGGGGAATGACAGATGGAAGTTTCGGGATTTATTTAATCCTCATTCCTAAGGGAAGGTTCGTTTTTAACTTTGGACTTTCAGGTGACAAGCACTTGCCAAGTGCCTGTCACCTTGGCCACAGTTATTTACGAGTTTTCCCTAAGTGCAAAAATAAAACATGGATAAGGCGGGGCGCACTCCCATCCGTTCCTTCCTCAATCTGTTGTACTCATTCAGGCTCTTTCGGGGCAAGAGTGTGCAGAAGCGCGAAAAATAGAATGCTGATACTGATGACGAAAAAATACGGCCGTTTCTCCATCCATCCCCGTTTCCATCCATCCATCTTATCGGGGGAATCGGGAGCATTTGCATAAGCGGATAGCGCATCATACGCGGGCAACGGCGTGAAATCAGGCTCCATGATGTGAAAATAATACCACGATTGCTCTTTCTCTCCGTCATGGGCGCGTTTCAAAAACCAATAATTTTGCACACCGATCCACGGCCATTCCGCTTGCGCCCGTCGGTACGCTTCGACCCCGTATTTCCCCTGTTGCTCCTCCGTCACCCGACCAAAATTAGCGGGAATTGAGTCGGGAACACTGTTCCATCCCATCTCGCTGATCCAAATTGGCTTATACGCGTCTCCATTGCGTACCATCACATCACGCAGAAAAAGATGACGCGGGTAGTTGACCACATTAGAGCGCAGCCGTTGATCCATCCCTCCCGACCAAAGGCCGTACCCTTGCGCCGAAAGAATGTCGAAACAGTCGCCTGCGCCCGCATTGTAAAGCCGTTGCAAGTAGATAAGTTCGTTGAGATTACGGCCGTTTACCGCCACCGTTGGCGTGAGCGCACCCAGCAACACGATTGCATCAGGATTGACCGCCTTAATGCGCTCATACCCGATGCAGAGCAGTTCCGCATACGCCTCAGGGTTCACATCCTGTTTGCCCCACTCCTCATTGCCGTTCGGCTCATTCCACAGTTGAAAATAGCGGATGTCACCGATGTATCGACTGGCGACAGCGGCGGCGAAGTCGCCATAATCATCAAAATTATCAGGCGGGGCGTATGTGCCGATAGTATCGGTCAGGGCGCGTGTCCAACTTGGCGGGTTGCTCAAACGGGCGATGATTTCAATCTCGTTTTCAGTCGCCAGTTGAACGATATTGTCATATTTCGCCCACGCATCCACCCCGTTTGGATCATTGCGGCGGTCAAGAAAGTCCCCCTTGCCATGCACCTCAATATCTTCCCATGTGAACTCTTGGCGGATGAAATGGAAGTTGGCCTCGTGGAGAAGCTGCAAGGTGCGCTCCCGTTTTTCAGGTTCAACTTCCCATTGCAGGAAGGTGTTCATGCCAAACGGGGAGAGCGGGGGGGACGGGGCTGCGTCGGCGGCGAGATGGGGCTGGGGGCGAACGGCCGTCACCCCCCAATGAACAACGCCAGCCAGTTTTCCCTTCCACTGCTCTTCACCCGTCAACGTATACAAGGAGTCCGCATTCGGCCACAGAGCGGCGAACAGCAACAGTAGCCCCAACAAAACTAAGAATCGCTTTAACCATCTTTCTTGCATAAGCCGAAGTATAGCGCAGAGCGTAAGCCCAAGCACGACGCATTAGGGCGATTGCAACCTCGCCTTAATGCGTAATCGTGATCGAAAATCGAAAAAACGTATCTTCTCAGTATTCTGGGGAGACTTGACAAATTAGGAAAATTTGTCAAGTCTTGTCCACAATTTATTGAGAAGATACAAAAGAACCGATCACGAAAACGATCACGAAATACGATCACGACAATCATAACGCATAAATTCCCCGCAATTCACATGCTATGTCAATTGCGGAGCTACTAAAAACGGTGTAAATTTGGAATTTAACAGTGCGATTTGGAGGTTGCAATCGCCCTACACAACGCATTCCCTTGAGCGCAGGACGGCCTATTTTTGTGATACTGGTTTAAAAATACGACATGGTTCAAAATGGCGAAAATCATCTTTACAGTTATTGCGTAATTGGGCGATCCATCAGATCGCCCACGCAAAGGACACCTACACGGACACAGCGGCTCATCAGCAACTAACTCTACATACAAACCTGCCACATGCAAACTTGCCGCTTGCCCGCTTGCAACTCATCTTACGCTTTAGCCATCGCCAGCGTCACCGTCTGGCCGCCGACCGTCACCTCTTGGCTGTACCAATCGGCGGGCGCGTCGCCAGCTTGCAAGGATAAGGCCAGCGTCTCTTGCTGGATGTATTCGGCAAATGCGGATAATGCCGCCGCTACGTCACCGTCTGCTTGCCACAACACGTTCACGCGGTCAGAAATTTCCATGCCGCCCTCTTTTCGCATGTTGTTGAGATGGCGCACGAGATCACGAGCGTACCCTTCCTGCGTCAGTTCGGGGGTCAGTTCGGTGTCTACGGCGACTGTTACTCCTTTGTCACTAGCAACTGCCGTTCCCCCTCGTGATTCCGTCTGCACCAGCACTTCCTCGCTGCTCAAACTCACCTCTTCGCCGTTGACTTGCAAAACCAGCGATTCGCCCGCTTGCAATATCCGTGCCGCTTCAGCAGGGTCAAGAGCGTTCAATGCGCCACGCACTGCGCCAAATTGCTTGCCAAAACGCGGCCCCAGCAGCCGGTTGTTGGGCATCAGCTTGTAATTCACTAATTCGCCGACTTCGGAGACGACGAGAACTTGCTTGACGTTTATTTCTTCTTGGAGAACGGCCGTTAATTCCACCAAATCATCCTGCTCAACTTGCGTCCCCACATTGATACGCGCCTTCGCCAACGGCTGACGCAGCTTGATGTCCGCCTGACTTCGCGCCGCCCGACCCAATCCAGCGGCCGTGATCGCCAACTGCATCTTGTCCAGCAACCGCTGATCCAATGCCGCCGCGTCAGGATTTGGATAAAGGGTGTGATGCACGCTCTTGGGCGCGGACTCATCCACCGCGCAGACCAAATTCTGGTACATCTCCTCCGTCGTGAACGGGATGAAGGGCGCGAGCAGCTTCACAAACTCAACCAGCACATGATGCAAGGTCGCATACGCCGCGTTTTTGTCCTCATCCGCCTCGCTTTTCCAAAAACGGCGGCGCGAACGGCGCACATACCAGTTCGACAAATCATCCAAATAGGACTCGGCCGCCTGCGTCGCCTTCTCCGCATCGTACACATCCAACGCCGCCCGTACCGCCAACGCCGCCTCGTCCAGCCGCACCACAATCCACTCATCCATCTGCGCGTGGGCAGGGATGGGCGACTTGCCACTTGCGACTTGCCACTCGTCCAATGCGGCATAGGTCATGAAGAATGAGTACACATTCCACAACGGGATCAGGAATTGACGGCGGGTTTCGTCGCCGATGCCGAAGCCGAAGCGGACGTTTTTCTGCGCTTTACCACCCGCGTAGAGCCAGCGCATCGTGTCCGCCCCCATTTTGTTGGCCGCGTCGTTGAATTCGATGGAGTTGCCCCATGATTTGTGCATTTCACGGCCGTCTTCGGCCAACAGCGTCGCATACCCAAACAGACTTTTGAAGGGGGCTTTGTCGGTCAACACCGTGCTTTGTGCCAGCAAACTGTAGAACCAGTTGCGGAACTGTCCAGGGAAGCTCTCGGA
>WFSA01000153.1 GCA_015486215.1 Anaerolineae bacterium
GGACAAGGCTTGACAAATTTCATCAGCACTTTATTTTACACGAGTATCATTAGGAAAATTTGTCAAGTCTCCCCAGAATACTGAGAAGATACTTTGGTAGTTAAATAAATCTTCGTTCCTAAAGCAGGTTATCGATCGCGCGTGTTTATGATAATGAATTAGTTTTGTCGTTATTGTGCCGTTTTTAGTTGCCTGCGGCGGCAGCAGCGGCACTGTTCATGGTGGCGGTGGATGAGGTGAGGAGTTCGCCATTTACCCAAACATCAAGGGAGTAACGGCCGTTTTGGAAGCCATCGTCAGGGTTAAGGTATATATATCCAGGACCATCTGTGCCGTATGCCCATAGCTCGTTGCCACCTTCGACCACTTCGCCATCAAGCCGCCAAACCCACGCCCATGACATGCCATCAACCATATCATCGTAGCTGAATGTAGCATAAAGCGTGTACTTTCCTTCGCGGAACAGGTCATTTGGTGCTACTGCTTGATACTCATCATCAACTTCTGTTGAAAAAGCGATGCGTCCTAATGCGGTATCATCCTGCAAATCCGCTATGGGATCGAATTGGTCATACTCGTCGGGAAGGAATTGCTCCTCAACGCTTCTTGATTGGGCAGGAGCTTCACTGGCGGCCAATAACTCTTCGGTGACAGATTGTCTCTCTGCATCAATGACGGCCGCTCGGCCTACTAATTTAATTATTTCTTCTGAAGGGGGTTTGCGATTAGCAAGAAGTGCCATGCGGGGAGTTTGATCAACAGTTGGGGTTTGAACACCATAAACGGCCGTTGCGGCTGACAGCAAGAGAAGCAGTAAAGTTGCCGATGAGTATCGCCGGAACCTTTTCTCTGCCTGAACGCGCATAAAGAAATACGGAGATTTCTTCATCGCCTTCATTGCTTTCAACGCTGACACCGCAGACAAAACAGCGATAAAAACAAGACCGCCCGCCGCCCATGGTGCAACAACTGCTGCATAGTTTATAATCAAATTAGTATCCTTATAACCTCTTCCAAAAGATTAAACTCAGGGACAGTATAGATGGGATACGCCATTTCGCCAAATCAGTCTGTTTTTTATTGAATTTATTTACATAACAGTTCCTTTTCTTTGCTTATTTTAATGTTTCTTTCATCTTTCAGTCCATCCATGGCTGTTCATCTCTAAAAAACGGGACACTGATTGCGCTGATAAACACAGATAAAAGGTATCGTCTCAGTATTCTGAGGAGACTTAACAAATTTTCCTAATGATACTCGTGTAAAATAAAGTGCTGATGAAATTTGTCAAGTCTTGTCCACGATTTATTGAGAAGATACGATAAAAGAATAAAAATCAGCGTTTAGGCCATTTATGAAAAATAATTGTACGTTTGTCGTTCCCGCCCCCGTCCTCACGAAGGTGGGGATGGGGGCGGGAATGACAATCAAAGTTTTGGATGATTTAAATTTAGAAATGGCCTTACCTGTAAAATCAGTGTCCCAATTCTTTTTTACAAATAGAACTGAATGACCCTGACAGTCTATTTTTAATTGACGAACACCCAATTACTGCCTTGAAAACGCAAGATGATGAGTGTCGGGGTGGGGGATTGATCGGTAACGGCCGTTATCTCCGCCCGATCTCCATTGATGCTGATGTGGCTGGGGACGTACTCCCGCTGCCCCAATTGGCGTATCACATTACGATAATTGATGGCGAGCGGATCGATAAATTGGCCGCCACTGTCAATGACGCGGTTTACGCTGTTCAGCACGCTGTCAGCGCGATCATAATCGCCGTTTACCAATGCGTGCGAGGCTGATTCGAGCATCAACTCCAAAACGATATTGATCTCATCTTCTGGATGGCGGGATAGGTCAGCACTATTGCCTCGCTCACGCACCGCACGGGGATCGGGCAGCCATGCTTCCAAAAAATAGGCGGATGGATCGTACTGTTTTTGATATTGACGCAATGTCTCATAAAAGGTGATGGAGGTTTGCAAGTCGGCAACGGCCGTCTCTTCCACGTCGATCCCATCTAAATAAGCGAGCCATTCCGCCTCAACATCGGCCGTTCCCATCCCGTAATGCGTTTGTAAGGCGGCGTTAAGCGCGGCGGCGGGCATCTGTCCCCCATTGCCGCCTGTGTCGGCATAGAACGCCCGAAAACGCTGCCAACCGTACGTATCAATCAAATAGTTGACAAAACTTGCCGCTTCCAAATACCCAATCTCATGCGCCGTTGCCATATAAAAGTTATCGACAATACTGTCTAATGGCTGGTATACGCCTAACTGGCGCAACGCCGCCGCACGTTCATCAAGCCCTTCTTCTTTGTAATGCCCATCCGCCCCCCAAACGGCGACTCCTTCGGCCATGAAGGGTATCCGCTGTGGCGCAAATTGCTTATCAATGATATGGATCGATTCGTGTGTCAAAATCTGCTGCAACTGTATATTTGCGTATTCGCGTTCGCCATAAGAGATGACAATCGCGTCACCCGCATAGCCGCCCTGCCCGATCATCCGCTCGATGAAGTAGAAATCAATAACGTGGTTGGGGGATTCACCTAATCGGCGGCTTGCTTTGGCAACGGCCGTTTCCACCGCATCCGTCAACACATATAGTTCCCTCGCCGCTCGGCTGCCCGTCACTACATGCAGACGACAGCACTCCACCTCATATACCGTCCATGTGCCTGTCGCCGTCGCGGGCAGGATGGTGAAGGGCATCACGATATTATTTTCGCTTGCAGGGACATCATTTTGAGGGAATAAGCGCACCTCCAATTGGTGCAATCCCTCCCCTTCGCTGCTATCCCATATCCATTCGGCTACCGCTTCTGCTTTATTGGATAAGGGATGCGTATTGAGCGGCTGTTCAGCGGTGAATTGTCCATCTATCCACAATTCGACCGCGACATCTTCGGCGCGTATTCCAGCCGGCAAGACGGGCTGTACACGCACGCTCACCTGTTCGCCAGCATAAATGACGGGAGCGGGGAAGAGGGTAATATCTTGCTCTGTAAGCGACAAGGCGGGTTTTGCGGTGGGTGCAGGCGGGGATGTGGGAACGGCCGTTGCCATCGTTTCTGGCGCAGGCGTGAGTATCACACCTAAATCAGGTGTGCCTGTTGCTATTTGTCCATCATCAGGTTTACAACTGACTAAAAGGAAAAGAGATAGCAACAATAAACGCAGAGTAAAGTACGAACGTAACATGCACAAAGTATATCGTGCATTTCTGTAAGATATGTAAAAAAAAGTACAATTTTAATGACGATTCGGCAACTATTTACCAGTGTGTTGCTGACAATTCAGTTTGATAGGGGAAAGAGGCGCAGATTCTTTAATACCGTAACTACTCAGCCTATCACTCGTTTCACCACAAAGAAGCAAAGATCACAAAGAAAATCTTAAAAAACTTCGTGTTCTTCGTGTCTTTGTGGTTAATTTGGATAATGGCTGAGTAGTTACTTAATACCTTATCAGGTATCTTCTCAGTATTCTGGGGAGACTTGACAAATTTTCCTAATGGTACTCGTGTAAAACAAGGTGCTGATGAAATTTGTCAAGTCTTGTCCACGATTTATTGAGAAGATATCTTATCAGTGATATTCTTGAAATGATCCGCAGATTTCGCCGATTGACGCGGATAAAAACATTCAATCTGCGAAATCTGCGGATCATTCTTTTCTGGTTTATCCAGATTAGGATTATGAGGATGAGATGGTAGGATTTTATGGAATGGAACGCGGATGGGGCGGGTTTGGCAGATGGACGCGGATAAAAAAATCTGCGTTTATCTGCCAAATCCTGAGAATCTGCGTCCTATTCCTGTCCTATTCCATCATTATCTTCTCCAGCCCAATCATACGTTTGCGATTCAGACCAAAGTCGCTGTACCCTAATCGAGATGCGGAACGGAAGTTGACTTGCTCATTTTGGCCGTCAACGGCGAATTCGACATCATCAATCAGGCGCAAAAACGGGGTTCGGAATTCGGCATGGATATAGTTCGGTTCGGTCGTGATGATGGTGACATTTGGCATCGCGGAAAGATGATCAAGAAGAGTCTCGTACACGGCCGTCTTCCTCTTAATTCTCCATGCCTCCATCCTATGTTCGGCATCATCGGCAAAGGTGGAGACGCAATTGGGGCTGTCGGGACAGGGGGATAAACGGCCGTTTTCCATTCCCAATCCATCAGGAGCAGGAGATAAAACAGGCAACAGCCAGCGTAATAAGAGAAAGCCAACCAGCAATAGAACAGCCAAAATAAGCGCAATTTTCATTATTTTCATCTCATCCTCTTATAGAATTAGGGCAATTGCAACCTTGTCTTTTACAGAAAGTTAAGGTAACTACTCAGCCTATCAATTATTTCACCACAAAGAAGCAAAGATCGTATCTTCTCAGTATT
This sequence comes from Anaerolineae bacterium, assembly GCA_015486215.1. Classification (GTDB taxonomy): domain Bacteria; phylum Chloroflexota; class Anaerolineae; order Promineifilales; family Promineifilaceae; genus S016-13. The sequence continues at coordinate 4,408 of WFSA01000153.1, forward strand.
TCGGGATGATTACAGCTAATTAAGAGTAGATTCGTTCCTTTCCTAATTAGCTGTAATCATGCCCCCAACTTTTTGAGAAGTTACCAAAGATCACAAAAAAATCTTAAAAACTTCGTGTTCTTCGTGTCCTTGTCGTGACTTTGGATAATGGCTGAGTAGTTACAAATTAAGTTGATCTTGTTTTGAAATTGGACACGGATCACGCTGATTTCACTGATTTTGATCTTTTCATCTGTGTAATCAATGTCCAATTTTGGAACATACAGTCGCCCTGCTCATAGAATCGTAATCAAAATGGCCGCTATGAACAGTAAAAATAGCAGTATTGATAACGGTAGATTGGCACGCAGTGCGTCCGTCACATTTGCATCGGGCTGCCCGCCATATTGCTCGCGGCTGGCACTGCCGCACATCACTTTGGCGAATTGTTGAATAGAGGACGGCCGTTTGTCTGGGTGCATCTCCATCGCCCACATCACCGCCTCCGACATAGATTGGGAGATATTTTTATTGATCGTATGCGGGGACTGCATCGCGCGGGGGTTCAAAAAGCGCGTTTTAGCATCGGGCGGCGGTGCATTGCACAGCAAATGGTACAAGGTCGCCCCCAGCGCGTAAATATCAGTCCGTACATCGGTATGACCGCTGTCGCTGCCATACTGCTCCAATGGTGTATACATCGCCGATCCCCGCCCTTGCACAACGGTGATAGTGCGTGCCGCGTCATGCACCATCAATTTGACCAGCCCAAAATCAACCAGTTTAACTTTGTTATCAGGCGTAATTTTGATATTGGCCGGCTTGATGTCGCGGTGAAGGACGGGCGGGTTTTGCTTATGCAGATAGGTGAGCGCATCAACAAGCTGATTCGCCCAATGACGTATGGAAATCTCTTCAATGCCATTAGCCGCTTTCTCAATCCGTTGTTGCAAATTATCGCCGGGGACGTAATCCATGACTAGGTAATCACGGCCGTTTTCGTTAAAAAAATCAGAAACTTTGGGCAAAGTGGGATGATCGAGCCGCGCCAATACGCTTGCCTCGCGCAAAAATTGGTGCGCCGCCTGCCGCTGCATCTCCGATGGCAGGTCTGGATTCGCTTTTACCTCTTTGATGGCGCATAGGCGGCCGGGCAGACGAATATCTTCGGCACGGTAAACATTACCCATCCCGCCCTGCCCCACAATCGTAGTCAATTTATATCGTTCTCGTAAAATCGTCGGTATTGTAATCATACTATCGAGAAGAAAATTTGAACTTTCGTCTCAAACAGGGCGATGGCAGGATTAACGGCCGTTTCCCCCAAAATCTTCTTCATCAAATCCAGCCCCGCATACGGCCCAACGCCGCCAACGATGCCGATTATATTTTCACTGTTCTTGTTCATGCCCTAACTATACCACAAGGTGGGGGAGCGGATGGTTAATTTTTGGAAACGGCCGTTAGTTTACAAACGCCCTGCGACAATCTATACTACAGTCATCCTATCTGGAGAAATGATATGAAAGAGAACCCAGAGTTAAAATTGATTACAGAATGTATCGTGCGCGAATACCAGCCAGATAAAATCATTTTATTTGGCTCTTGGGCATGAGGCAACGCTGATGAACAAAGCGACATAGATTTGCTGGTGATTTCTGACCGTGAGAAAGAATTACCCCGCTACAAACGAGGGCTGGATGTTCGCTTGCTGTTGAGTCAGTTTCAATCACCAAAAGACATTCTCTTTTACACGCACGAAGATATAGAATGTTGGCGCGGTGTGCCGCAAACTTTTGTCAACACAGTTTTGAGCGAAGGAGTGGCGTTGTATGAGCGGTAAAACGAGACAAACGCTTTTATTTTTATCCGACCAGAATACTATCTGTATGCACCAGTCTATTTATTGAGAGCATCAATAATTGGATCAATTTGGTCTTTAAGAGGTTTGTTCCAGTCAAGCAAAGAGCCTGTATACTGATTGAATAAATTTTTAATCATTTGCCTAATTTCAATATGATGTCGTGAGTTTAGGCGGATCATTTCCTCAGTATATTCTCCTGCATGACTAATCGGTTTCCAGTAGCCATCCTCATCAACAAAATGGTCAGAAAAATTCTCGCTACAAGTGTCAACAAAGCGGTATCCCTTTGAGCGGAGTTCGGAAGGCCAGTGTTGCCATTTTCCTTTATTGCAGACATGGCAAGAATAATAGATGTTTGTATATTCTTCTTTTAGTTTTTTGAATTTTGCTTTTGGCTTGAAGTGGTCGAGTTCAAAGTTGCTTTCCCCATTTGCAAATCTTTCGTGCATTAAACAATAAGCGCAACACTCATGAAAATCTTCACGAATGTATGGTCTATATTTTTGATAATTATTTTCGGAGGGTGCTGGCACACGATGAGAAAAGATTGAATCTGTCATTAAACTAAACCGCGCTATTCTTTCTTTTTTGCTGGATGGATGAGCTAATCATAGCTAAATCGGCTTTTATTGACGCATAGTATTTTTCTTCCGACGCATCAAGCGTTTTGTTAATTCGTGTTAATTCTTGAGATTCTCTAGGTGTTAATCCTTCAAGGAATTTCTTATCCACAAGTTTTCCATGGCGAATGCGAAGTTGTTCAACAAAACTAACACCTATTCTTGGCTGTTCCTCATGTCCAATATAGTCCAAAAGCTCGCTCATTAACCAATTTGGTAAGTTATAGCCAGATAATACAATCACATTTATTTGAGTGATGAGGTCTAAACTATACGAGGTATTTCCAGAGTTTAACGATATTTTATATTCAGTTATTAAATGCTTAATCCAATCAACATCATCTTCTTCAAAATTAGGAATTGGGACAGCCTGTAAATCTTTTTTACGGTTATGTCGGGTTTTATGCGATATGCTAAGAAATGTATTTGCTACTAAGCCGTTTAATACTGCCGCAATAATTTCAATTGGAAAGTGTTTTTTAGCCCAAATACCATGAAAATTTTGGTAACAATATAATCCATTGTTATCAATTGCTGCGACAATTCTCCAAGTCCCTCCACTAATTCTTGTTGCATTAGCAATTACTTTTTGTAAATGCCATGGGCGCAAATAGGCTTCATAGAGCATACTTTTGGGATCTAAATCTATGAATTTACTTTCATGTATTACATACGGATTTAAACCATCACTAACTCTATGCAAGCCTTTTTTATACCCATCCTGCTCAGTATCAGAAACGTGATTTGAAATCGAATCATTATATTCAATAC
>WFSA01000154.1 GCA_015486215.1 Anaerolineae bacterium
ACCAGAAGGAACGCGACAATCTCAATTTACATCGGCAGCGCACTTGCCCAACCTGGAATTATACGATTAAGCCGCATGCCTATTCTGGATGATATTCGATTGTTAATGTCCAAAGTTATTTACGAGCCTTCCCTAAGGTACTAATAATCCTAAAGATCTACGTCCTCTTAAACTGTAAAGACCTTCATCTCTTTTTTGAACCATGTCTAATTTTATATTAACTTGCATAACTGCATAGACAAAAAAGCGTCTGATTTTCCAAAAAATCAGACGCTCTCGCGGTATTGTTACTCGTCAAATGCTTGTTCCCTAGTAACTACTCAGCCTATCAATTATTTCACCACAAAGAAGCAAAGATCACAAAGTAAATCTTAAAAAACTTCGTATTCTTCGTGTCTTTGTGATTAATTCGGACAAGACTTGACAAATTTTATCAGTATTTTATTTTACACGAGTATCATTAGGAAAATTTGTCAAGTCTTCCCAGAATACTGAGAAGATACATGGCTGAGTAGTTATGTTCCCTACGGAATAAGCCCTTGACGACGGGCTTCTTCAAGGGAGAGGCCGCCGCTATTGCTCTTTTCTTCTATGGTGGAAACGGCCGTGTTCCAGAAATCATCCAAATCCACCTCATCCGCAGGCGCGGAATCGGCAATAGCCGCTAACGGCTCATCCGCAATGTCTACCTTCGGCAAAATTGCGCCGCCGATCAAACCCAGCTTTTGCGCCTCAGCAAACGACATAGATTTCGTCTCCAACGACGGCAAGCTACCCGTATTCACCTCGTCGCCAAAACTGATCGCATCATCATCAGGCACATCACCCACAAGCAAATCAGCCAAATCGTTACCGGTCGATTCGCCCAACAACGCTTTCAAATCATCAATACCCATCGCTGCCGCTTCATTATCATTACTGCTCGCGGCATCTTGATCGCCATCCACAAAAAAGGAGGGCGGCGGCGGCGCGGATGGTTTCGGCACTTTCTTCTTCGGCGGGGCATCTTTTGGCGGGATTCTGGCCGCCCGTTCAATATTGCCAGCCGATGCACTATTTAGATTATACAGTGGACGACGGCGTTCCTTCGGTTTTGATGGTTTTGTCGGCGGGGGAGTGTACGACGGCCGTTCTCTTGGAGCGGTGTACGACGGCCGTTCTCTTGGAGCGGTGTACGACGGCCGCGCTTTTGAAGGGCGCGGCGAAGAAGATTTAGTTGCACGCTTCTTTCTTCTGCTTCGCGGAGGCGGCGGTTGCTTAACTACTTTTTGTACGGGGGCTGCTGCTACCGGTGCAACACTCTTGCTTGTGGGCAACGCAGGTAGCACTGGCTGCAAATCCTTGATCGCCCGTTGGGTAAACACCCAAATCGTACCAAAACGGCCGCGTCGCACTTGCACATCAAAGATGATAGAGAGGAAATAATCATGCCCGATATTGGCCGTGTACATCTCCAACCGATCACCAGCATGATATTGAATCGTCGTTATAACATCACCGCCAAGCTGTTGCGTAAGCTGCTTGCTATTGGTCAAATTGCTAGAAATAATAGCTGCCATCTGCTGCGTATTTACATCACGAATCGCACCCGTTTGCAACAACATTTGTCCATATCTCGTTACCAACAAGATAAGAGCGGCACTTGTATCGACTGTCAATGCGTGCAAACGCTTCTTTACACTGGCAGGCAGTGAAATATCTATATGAGAAACATCAGTAACAGAGACCTCCGCTTTAGACGGCGGGCCATATAAAACAGAGTTAACGGCCGTCAATACCTCATCCGTATCCGCAAACGGCTTCATAAAATAATGAAGAACCCCTAACTCGTCCGCCTCCTTTCGTCCCTCGTCTGACGAATGCGCCGTCATCACAATCACAGGCACACTTTGGTTTCGCAAACGCCTTCTTGCCCTGCGGACAAACTCAAACCCGCTCATACCCGGCAAGCGTATATCTGTGATCAATAGATCAAACTCAGTGCGCCCCAGCTCTAACATCCCCTCTTCTGCCGAAGGGACGGCCAACACATCATAATCATATTCAGACAATTCCAGCATAGACTGCAAGAATTCCAACATCTCAAAATGATCATCAACTACCAATATCTTTTTTACATCAGCCATAGCGTGCTGGGACTACAACGAATGAAAGGAACAAGTGAACAATATCTCAACGATAGCATCCACCTGTTCCCATTACTCGTTACAATCAACAAAACATCATTTGCGTAATTCTGTCTTTAGAATTTTCCCCGTAGCATTCATCGGCAGCGTATCACGGAATTCGACCATGCGCGGGTATTTATAGGCGGCCATATTCTCCTTTGACCACACAATAATCTGCTCTTCCGTTGCTTCAACATCCGCTTTCAAGACGATGAACGCTTTAATCTCTTCACCATATTGCCCTTGTGGAACACCGACAACGGCCGCCAAACTAACGGCTGGATGGGACATCAATACTTCCTCAATTTCACGCGGATACACATTAAAACCGCCGCGAATGATCATATCTTTGACCCGATCAACGATGTAATAGTAGCCATCATCATCCTTGCGGCCAATATCACCCGTGTGGAACCATCCATTATTGAACACTTTTTCATTCGCTTCTGGCCGTTGATAATAGCCATTCATCACCGCATGGCCGCGAACGACAATTTCGCCCGTCTCACCGATAGGAACATCGTTATCATCAGCGTCAACGACACGCATTTCTATCCCCCAAACAGGCAATCCAATGGAGCCGGGTTTGCGTTCAATCCCTAAGCGATTAAAACAAACGACGGGACTCGTCTCCGACAATCCGTACCCTTCTAAAATGAATACGCCAAATTTCTGATCAAAGGCCAGCATCAGTTCGACGGGCATTGCCGCACCGCCTGAGAAGCTGAGGCGTAAATTTTTGGCGATTTTTTCGAGATCAAATGTATCCGCATTGGGCGAGTTGAGCATCGCCCAATACATCGTCGGCACGCCGGCAAAAATGGTCACATTATCCCGCTCCATAATGCCCAAAGCATCATCAGGGGTAAAACGGGGCAGCAAGGAGATGGTAACGCCATTGTAAAAGCCGCCATTCATCTGCACTGTTTGCCCAAAGGAGTGGAAAAGAGGCAACGTGACCAGATGCACATCATCTGGCTTGCTATTGTACATTCTCTCGCTGAGTTTGGCGTTCATCACCATATTGGAGTGACTGAGTTCTGCCCCTTTGGGCTGTCCAGTCGTGCCGCTGGTGTAAAGAATCACGGCCGCATCGTCTGGGTTGGTCGGCACGGTGTCATAAACAGGAGATTGCCCGTGCATCAACATGCCCAATGTTTTTGTTCCTTCAATGGGGGATGGAGCGGCGGGGTTGGCGGTAATCATGAAGAATTGTTTACAGTTTTCAGCATTATTAAAGCCAGCGTATCCCATCTGTCCCATTGGCAATTGCTCTGTGCCTTCAAAACAGAAGTAGGCGACGGCATCCGAGTCTTCCAGATGATAAGCGATCTCGCGCGGTTTAAGCAGCACGTTTAGGGGAACGACAACGCCACCTGCTTTGAGGATGCCATAATAAACCATCGGGAAAAATGGCAGGTTGGGGCAGCCGAGTGCAATCTTATCCCCTTTCTTGATGCCGCTCGCGGTCAGTCCAGCCGCAATTTGATTAGCAGCTCCGTTGATTTGGGCGTAGCTTAATTTTGTGTCATTGAATATAACGGCCGTATGAGACGGCATCTCTCTGGTTGAATTCTCAAGCAATACGGAAAGGTTTAACATAATATCTCCTGATCAATTAGTAATGGGCGATCAGCCCTTGACAATTTTGTTACACGTCATCTTCTACAGACAACTCTTCTTCATCAACAATTTCACTTTCATCAATACTGTTTATCGCATCTTCATCGGCAGCAGCCCCTTTATACACTTTTTCGATATGGGCTAAATCAACGGTCATCACACCATCATCGTCGCCCGTATCCACCAGCGTTTCACGCGGGATAATGCCCTTTTCAGCGATGGGGCCAGAGATATATGCTTTGCCTAAGGCGAACCCAGTCACACGGCCGTTTTCATCCAACATCACATCGCCAATTCTGCCCACTTTCGTGCCGCCGGGAGTATCGACTTCCCGCCCCTGTAATTTATCCAATCGCAGCCATTCAGATTCTTCGTCATACTTTTTATCTGTGGTCACAACGTCGCTATTTTTGACCAAGATGGCATCTACACCATAGACGACAACCGCTTCACGAGGGATGATATATGCCGTGCGGCGGATCAATCCTTCGCTTTTTAGATAGAGGCCAGCCAGCCAATATAATTCTACATTGACATAAATATCTTTGACTGAGCCGAGTAGACGGCCGTCGATAATGCTGATAATTGGCTTTCCAAGTAAGTCCTTTCCCAATCTCATAAGATGTCTCCTTGCAATAATAGCAGTAACTACTTGGTCAAGGTGATAGGCACTTGGCAAGTGCCTGTCACCTGAAAGTCCAAAGTTAAAAACGAACCTTCCCTAAGAAATTGAAGCAATTTCAGAGAGCGTTAATAGGTATCTTCTCAATAAATCGTGGACATGACTTGACAAATTTCATCAGCACTTTATTTTACACGAGTACCATTAGGAAAATTTGTCAAGTCTCCCTAGAATACTGAGAAGATACGTTAATAGTTACTAATAGCGGAATTCACGAGGGCAAATCCACTCCTGACTCACCCTGTTAGGATTATAAGAGGGAGTACCCTCCTTGACAATACTTTCAAGTAGGGCGATTGCCTACTCCAAAATTGGACACTGATTGCACAAATGAACACAGATAAAAAGATCAAAATCAGTGAAATCAGCGCAATCCGTGTTCACTCTACCCTTATCTCTGCACGCTACTCATCCAGCAAGCTCAAGATAGCTTGCTCAAACACCGTATACGGTTGTGCGCCCGAAATGAAGTGCCCGTTGATAAAGAAAGCGGGCGTGCCGCCGACTCCATTCTCAAGTCCTTCTTCCACATTGGACAATACCTCAATTTCATGCTCACCATCGGTAAGACATTGATTGAAAACGGCCGTGTCTAATCCCAACTCGCCCGCATACGTCGTAAAAATAGCGATCACATCACTCTGTCCGCTCCACTCTTGCTGTGTGTCAAACAGTTGGTCGTGCATCTCACGATACGCCTTTTGATCTCCAGCGCAGCGTGCCGCTTCCGACGCTTTCACCGCTTGCGGATGGATACTGCTCAACGGAAAATCTTTATATACATAATACACATCCCCGCTCTCTATGAAATTATCATAAATTTGGGGAAAGGTCTGTTGTTGATGGCGCACACAAAACGGGCATTGAAAATCGGTATATTCAATGATAACAACGGGCGCATCTGGATCGCCGACAGCATAAGAACTGCCAATCGGAATATCAACGGGTTCAGATGGCGGCGGCGGTGCTTCCTGCGTCGGCTGCTCTTGGGGAACATACGCGGCGGCCAACTCTCCTTTTTCTGCTAACTCAAAAGCGTAACGAAAAAGTTCAATCGGCTGTGCGCCAGTAACAGGATAGCCGTCAATGAAAAAGGCGGGTGTACCTGTCACGCCCAATGCCATCCCTTCTTCAAGGTTTTGCTGTATAACGGCATCATGTTTGCCGCTTTCTATACATTCAGAAAAAACGGCCGTGTCCATCCCCAAACTCGACGCTATACCAACTATCACCCCCGTCGCCCGCTCGCTGCCTATGCCAGACCAGAGGCTTTGTTGTTCAAAAATGGCATCGTGCATCAGCCCATACGCCTCTTGATCGGCGGCACAGCGAGCCGCCGCCGCCGCAATACGCGCCTCTGGATGCAAACTGTCCAACGGGTAATCTTTGATGATATATTGCACCAACCCCGTATCCACAAATTCAGCCATAATCTGGGGCATCGTTTCGGTCACATGCCGCTCACAAAACGGGCATTGATAATCGGTATATTCAACAACGGTGATCGGTGCATCCGCATCCCCAAAGCGTCCAGCCGCATCTTCTAAAATAACGGTGACGGGTGTGGGTGCGGCAGGCGGGGTGACGGGTTCAGCTGCCTGTTCAGCCGCTGGTTCTGGCTCATCAACCTTCTCTTCTTGATCGGAAACGGCCGTTGGCTCTTTAGTTGGTTTGGCCGTTGGTTCGACGGCTGCTGGCTCAACGGCCGTTGTGCCAACAGCATCAGCATTATCAACAACTGCTGCTGCATCTGTCTCCCCACCCTCTTCTTGTATAGTAAAAGGCTCAAATGCAGTATCACTCGTCGGTGCATCAGGGCCGCACGCTGCCAGCAAAGCCAACAACAGTATAAATAACAGTACGATATTAAATTTATTTTTACACTTCATCATTTTTTATCCTCATTATACAACTTTCAACATAACTACTTAAACGCTAAACCAAGAGTTGAGCGTATTGATAGTTACCTCTCAACATCATTCACGCATAAAACATCCTATACCTATCCAGATGCGCCCCCCGCCTATAGCCAGCCCGTCCCTGCATAAGCACGGGGCAGACTATGCAGGGACGAAGATTTATTTTCTCTTTAAGCAGCTCGTTTGCGACTGGATTTAGCTAAACAGAGATGACAGGCACTCGGCAAGTGCCTGTCACCTTGACATAGTAGGAGCGACCCGCTGGGTCGCCCAATAACCGTTATTGGATTGGGCGATTCAGCGAGTCACCCCTACGATAATCATCCGTGCCGTTTCATAAACGACTCAAGACGATTCAAAACCTCTTCGATTTTCTCGTAAGAAGTCGCGTAAGAAGCACGCATAAAGCCCGCCCCGCTGGCACCGAACGCTTCGCCCGGCACCATCGCCACCTCTTCCTCTTCCAATAATTTCATCGCAAATTCGTCACCGCTCATGCCCGTTTTGACGATGGAGGGGAAGGCGTAGAACGCCCCTTTTGGCTCAAAACAATCCATCCCCAGCGTGTTGAACCCGCCGACAATCAAGCGGCGGCGGCGATCATATTCGCGGCGCATCCGCTCCACATGGCTGTCTCCCTGCTCCAGCGCGGCGATGGCGGCCGCCTGCGCTGTCGTCGGCGCGGACATGATACTGTATTGATGCACTTTTCGCATTGCACCTAATATCTCAGGTGCGGCGCAGGCATAACCAATACGCCAGCCCGTCATGGCATAATTTTTGCTAAAGCCGCCGAGCAAAATCGTGCGGTCGCGCATTTCCGGCAGGGCGGGGACGCAGGTGTGTTCCACGCCGTACACCAGTTGGTCGTAAATTTCATCGGAAATGATGAGGAGATCGTGCTGTTGGGCAACGGCCGTTATCTCCAACATCCGCTCGCGGCTCATCACCGCGCCCGTCGGATTATTCGGGTATCCCAGAAAGATCGCTTTCGTTTTGGGGGTGATGGCCGCTTCAATCACTTCGGCCGTCACCTCAAAATTATCCTTCATATAAGTGGGAACCATCACTGGCACACCACCCGCAAAATTAACTTCAGGCGCGTAAGAAACAAAGCACGGATCGGGAATAATCACCTCGTCACCATCGTTCAAAATCGCCGTCATCACCAAATACAACGCCTCGCTCACGCCGACAGTGATAATAATCTCATCATTCGGGTCATATTGCACGCCGTACAGCTTATTCAAATGTTTGCTAAGAGCGGTGCGTAACTCAATTGTGCCGCTATTGGAGGTGTAACTCGTCTCGCCCCGCTTCAAGGAGGCGATGCCCGCTTCCAAAATGGGGTCAGGGGTGACAAAATCAGGCTCGCCAATGCCCAGCGAGATTACATCTTGCATGGTGGCGGCAATGTCAAAAAATTTGCGTATACCAGACGGGGGGGTGCTGGCTACGCGGTCAGAAATAAAGTTTTTCATAATTTTCTCGTTTGTGATCCTATAGTTTGTAAAATTCTATCCGCATATTTCGTAGATTAGTGCAGATTGACTGTTTTTATCTGCGTCAATCTGCGAAATATGCGAATCATTCTTTTCTGGCTTGTCCAGGTTAGGCGTTACACAAGATTGCTCTGCTAACTATTTTCTCTTTTCTATATTCATCTGATTCCTTCCATCGTATCTTCTCAGTATTTCGGGGTGATTACAACCAATTAGGAAAGGAACAAATTACGTCAGTTGAGTAAATTCGTTCCTTTCCTAATTAGCTGTACTCATGCCCCCAACTTTTTGAGAAGTTACCTTCCATCCATCATTCACTGTGAAATCAGAGTCGGCAATTGCGCTATTTCAGACAGCGGTAACATCGTGATTTTATCGCTGGCGGGGTAAATGTGCATTCCAGGGTAGACAACCCACAGATGAGTCAACCCCAAGGTTTCGATAGCGATGTTCATAGATTTTGTTACTTTGGGGGCTTCTTTGAATTTTATTTCGATGCCGTAGGAACGGCCGTTTTTAAAAAACAACATATCCAACTCCGCTCCATTATGTGTTGCCCAAAAATACATATCACCTTCACGCAATTGGAGAGTATACGCGAGCTGCTCCAGCACAAACCCTTCCCACGACGCGCCCACAGCGGGGTGCGAGAATAACCCTTCCCAATCTGATATGTGCAGCAAACTGTGCAGCAAGCCGCTGTCCCGCAAATAAACTTTAGGCGATTTCACCTGACGCTTGCCCACATTGACAAACCACGGCTGCAATTGACGCACCATATACGTCCCGCTTAAAATATCGAGATACGCTCGCGCCGTTTTCCCAGACAGATCCATCGCCCGCGCGATTTTTGCGCCATTCCACGTCTGCCCGTGATAATGTGCCAGCATCGTCCAAAAGCGGCGCATAGCGGGGCTGGGAATACGAAAGCCAAATTGGGCGATGTCGCGTTCCAAGAATGTGCGGACAAACCCGCTGCGCCATGCAATACTGTCCGCCATATTTACGGCCAAAAACGAGCGGGGAAAACCACCGCGCACCCATAAACGACGGCTCTCGCGGGCGGTCACTTCGGGCAAACGCAGGCCGGGCAAATCAACAAACTCAACCCGCCCAGCCAATGTTTGGGATACATTTTTGATAATGTCGGGCGAAGCACTGCCCAAAATGAGGAATTTCGTCTTGTTTTGCGGCCGGTCAACCAAGACGCGCAACTGGTTGAACAGGTCGGGCATCGTTTGAATCTCGTCCAGCACGACAAGTCCTTCCAATGCGCCTAATGCCAATATCGGATTTTGCAAACGACGGCGATCTACATCCAGTTCGCAATCGAAGAAGGTAGACGGCCGTGTTTTGGCAAAATGGCGGGCGAGTGTTGTCTTTCCGACTTGGCGGGGACCAAGCAGTGAGGTAATGGGGGAGCGTTTAACGGCCGTTTCCAACCGTTCTAAATACGCTGTTCGTTCAATCATGCACGCATTATACCATGAAGATCGGGAATTGAATTCCCGATTTTCATGGAAAAATCAAACAAGATGCAACTCACCGCCTATCTCAGCGTTTTCGTCGATGATTGCACCATCCAAAATGCAATTTTCGATGCGTGCGCCTGCACCGATGATGCTGTTGCGAATGATGCTGCTTTTAATCTGTGCGCCTGCACCGATGTGGGCGTAGGGGCCGATGATGCTATGGGTGGCAACGGCCGTTTCGTGCAAAAACACTGGCGGCAATCCCATAAACTCCTCCGCATAACTACGCTCAACGAGGTCTTCGCTGCCATATCCCAAGCCGAGAAGGCGTGTGTTGGCATAGTGCAATTCAGGAATAGTACGGACAGGAAAGCTGAAATGGGCGGGGAATCTAGTCGCTTTTGTGCCCATCTCCTCCATCCACTTTTCAAGATCATCGGCGGGCAAACGGCCGTTTTTCATCCATAACGCCCTCGTCCCCCCCGTTTCGTCGGTGATGGCGGCGAGGGGCGGCCAGTCGGTTGGCAGATTGGGATTGGTTAGAAAACGGCCGTTTATCACCAGCATCTCCCCATCCAGCCCGCCATCGAATCGCTCGGCGCAGGAAATGGGCAGATCGGGGTAATTTTCGGCTATCCAGCCGTCCACTTCGAGCGCATCGGGAGCGATGATTTGTATATCATCCCCCAAATATGCTCTAAACAAGTCAAGCGTATGACCAATAATGGTATTGCCGCCGACGGGGATGAGGGGAAACGGCCGTTTCCATCCCAATTCAGCAGTCAGTTCGTCATTCGCAAAAAAAATAATCGTTTTCAAAATCATCCCCTCCGCTAAAGTAAACTTTGCTCATACGCATACGCTGCGTTCAAAATAGTGGCTTCTTGCAAGGTGTTGCCGATCAATTGCAGGCCGATGGGCAGCCCGTCGCTGTCCGTGCCGCAAGGAACGCTGAGGCCGCAACTCGCGCTGAGATTGAGCGATAAGGTGAACACGTCGGCCAAATACATGCCTAATGGATCATCCGTCTTGGCACCGATTTTGAACGCCGTCGTCGGCGCAGTCGGCGTGGCGATAACATCCACCTGCTCAAAAGCGGTCAAGAAATCGTTTTTGATGAGGGTGCGGGCTTTGAGCGCACGGCCGTAATACGCATCATAATAGCCCGCACTCAACGCATACGTCCCCAACATAATCCGCCGCTTCACCTCATCGCCAAAAAGGGCGCGGGTTTTCTTGACAGCATCGATCATGTTTTCACCCTTACGGCGCGGGCCGTAACGAATGCCGTCATACCGCGCCAAATTTGCGCTCGCTTCGGCGGGGGCGATGAGATAGTAAACGGGCAAGGCGTAGCGGGTATGCGGCAGGCTGATTTCAACGCGTTCGGCTCCCAATTTTTCCAGATGGGCGATGGCGGTGCGAACGGCCGTTTCCACCTCCTCATCCATTCCTTCCACAAAATACTCGGCTGGCACACCGACGCGCAATCCTTTAATGTTGCCCGTCAACGCCGCCTCATAATTGGGCACGGGGCGATTAAGCGATGTACTGTCACGACGATCATAGCCAGCGATGGTCTGGAAAACGGCCGTTGTATCCGCCACCGTGCGCCCAAACGTCCCCACCTGATCGAGAGAGGACGCGAACGCCGTCACTCCCCAGCGAGAGACGCGCCCATATGTAGGACGCAAGCCGACCACGCCGCAAAATGAGGCGGGCTGGCGCACACTGCCGCCCGTATCCGATCCTAACGAGCCGAACGCCATCCCCCCCGCGACCGCCGCCGCGCTGCCGCCGCTGCTGCCGCCGGGAACGCGGCTCAAATCGTGCGGGTTACGGGTGGTAAAGTATGCTGAATTCTCGGTAGATGATCCCATCGCAAATTCATCTGTGTTCGTTTTGCCGATGATGACCGCACCCGCCTCTTTCAATTTCTGGACGACAAATGCGTCGTATGGCGGCACAAATCCTTCTAAAATTTTGCTCCCAGCCGTCATTTGCACGCCGTCGACAGCGATTATATCTTTTACAGCGATGGGAACGCCCAATAGCGGGGTGTCGTCCCCGTCGGCACGCCGTTGATCGGCAACGGCCGCTTGCTGCAAAGCGATCTCGCCCGAAACGGTGATGTAGCTCTTGATGTCGCCATCAACAGCGGCGATCTGATCCAGCATCGCTTGGGTCGCTTGCACGCTGCTGACGCTGCCCGCGCGCATCCCGTCACGCAAATCGGTTAAAGTTGTGGTAGAAAAATCCATCTAGTTTGCTCCTTCATAACGCAAAAATGGCTATGGTTCATTTTATGCGAAATGATCTTTACACTTTGTGGGCGGACACAAGGCCGCGCCCCTACAACTTCCCTTGTAGGGGCGGCCTTTATGGTCGCCCAATCACGCAACAATTGTAAAGATGATTTTCACCATTTTGAACCATGTCCAAAAATGCTTCAATGTTATAGCACAGTTTGAATAGCGAATTGGTCATCGGTATGCCATGCGCTGTTTTGCAAAGCCGCCGCAGTGGGCAGTGATGGCTCTATCACATCATCACGCATCACATTTTGCTGACTAATGGCATGGGCTGTAGGGGGAACGCCGTCGAGATCGAGTTCATTTAAGCGGTCGGCATACTCAAGAACGGCCGTTAGCTGCCCCAAATACATCTCCTTTTCCGCTTCGCTCAACTCCAATCGCGCCAAATCGGCGATTTTTTCAACATCCTGCATCGTTAATAGTGTCATAGGGGAAAGATTCCTTATAATAGTAGATCGAAAAGTGGCGGAATTATAACATTTTACGTAACTTCTCAAAAAGGTATCTTCTCAGTATTCTGGGGAGTACTTGACAAATTTTCCTAATGGTACTCGTGTAAAACAAGGTGCTGATGAAATTTGTCAAGTCTTGTCCACGATTTATTGAGAAGATACGATTATACCCTCTAAACTTGGACGCTGGTTGCGCTGATGAATATAGGTATAAATAGACCGCCTCATATAAGGATAATAATGGTACGCATTATGAAAAACTTCAAGGGCTTCTTCACACTCATAGATTCACATACGATTATAATTACGATATTGGCACTGTTTTCGACATGATTATGTCGAGAAGTTGCGATAGCATTGACGGAACGGAACGCCGATAAAAACTATTCCCAATCTATCTTCGCTGAATTGCACCGTCGTTACCGTGTCAGCGGTTGTAAAAGCATTCGTCAGGAGCAATATCAAGCTGTGCTTGATTTTCTGGGTGAGCGACTGGAGAAGATGGGGGAGTAACGGCCGTTAAAAACAAAAAAATCAAGCTGTCCCTACTGACTCGTCAAAGCAGGGACAGCTTGATTAAAAAATACGACTAGACAGTCATACGCTGTCGGGGTGACCGGATTTGAACCGATGGCCTCTTCGACCCGAACGAAGCGCGCTACCAAGCTGCGCCACACCCCGTTAACCGTCAGGATTATAAAGCAACCTCCATAAACGGCAAGTATTGCACGTTCCAAAATAGGGCGATTGCAACCTCGCCTTAATTCGTGATCGTGATCGTTTTCGTGATCGAAAATCGAAAAAACCGATCACGACAATCATAACGTATAAATTCCCCGCAATTGACATGTTATGTCAATTGCGGAGCTGCTAAAAACGGTGTAAATTTGGAATTTAATAGTGCGATTTGGAGGTTGCAATCGCCCTACGTTCCAAAATTGGACATCGATTGTACAGATGGACACAGATAAAAAGATCAAAATCAGTGGAATCAGCGTGATCTGTGTCCAACTTCAAGCCATTTAACGGTTTGCTCCGCTGCCGCGTCTGTTACTGCGGCTATAGCGCGTATTACGGCGTTGGCGACTTTTTGAGCCTCCGCCGTGCCCTGCTTTCTTTGGTTTACGCGCGTTTTTAGAGGAATCAACGGCCGTTTCTGGCATAAAACTTCCATAATCAAAATTAGCCACCCGCCTGCGCTCCAGAGGCTGCTTCAAAAGCCGTTCAATATCGCGCACCATCACCCCATCCTCTGGCACAACAAATGTATATGCAATTCCAGAGCGTTCAGCGCGTCCCGTGCGCCCAATCCGATGCGTATACGCATCCACCGTATCGGGCATATCAAAATTGATGACATGGGTAACATTGGTCACATCAATCCCGCGAGCGGCAATGTCCGTCGCCACCAAAATATCATATTTCCCTTTGCGAAAGCCCGTGATCGCTTTTTGTCGCTTATTTTGCGACATATTGCCCTGTAACGCGGTCACATTATATTTATGCTTGCTAAGATCGCGGGCAAGATTGCGGGCGCGGTATTTCGTGCGCGTAAAAATCAACACCTGCCCTGTGCGCTCCTGCTCCAACATTGTCATCAACAACTCTTTTTTCCGTTTTTGGGTGATGGGATAAAGCGCGTGATCTACCGTTTCGGCTGGCGCGATCATGCCGATCTGCACCGTCACAGGGTTATGTTGAAAGTCTGACACTAATCCGCGAATATCTTGGGGCATGGTAGCAGAGAAGAACAGGGTTTGCCGTTTCTTAGGCAGCAACTTGATGATACGACGAATATCAGGCAAGAATCCCATATCACACATGCGGTCAGCTTCATCCAAAACCAACACATCCACATGGGAAAAATCGACATAACGATCCCCATACAAGTCGAGTAAACGACCGGGACAGGCGACGACAATCTCATATCCTTGCTGTAATTTTTGAATTTGATCACGCTTGCCCACGCCGCCGTAAACGGTCATGCTGCGTATTTTCTTCATATTACGGCTAAAAGCGCGGAATTCGTCGTTAATTTGTTCGGCAAGTTCCCGCGTGGGGGCGACGACAAGAACACGGGTCGATTTTAGGCGGCCTGTGGTCAGCCGTTGCAGGATGGGGAGGACGAAAGCGGCCGTTTTGCCCGTTCCTGTCTGCGCCAATCCCAACACATCTTTGTCTTCTAAGATGATGGGAATAGCTTGTTCTTGTATGGGGGTGGGGTCTATATACCCGACTGTTTTGACGGCCGCAAGTATGCGTGCGTCAAGGGAAAAATCTTCAAAGTTCACTGAATTTGCTCCTTAGCATATGAGCTAAGTTCCATTCTCAGCCCTACTCTGATCGATACATTAGTTAATAAAATGAACAGTATCTGCCATTTCGGCATAGTTCAAAATTGGGCAAACCATCTTTACACTTTATGGATGGCCCGCTGGGTTGCCCAAAAAGTGTAAAGACCATTTCACCAAAAATGAACCATCTCGCCATTTCTAAAGTCTATTGTATTCGTAATTTTGACATGGTTCAAATTAGAGTGAATCATCTTTACAATTGTTGCATGATTGGGCGACCACAAGGGTCGCCCCTACAGGAGTAAATTGTAGGGGCGCGGCCTTGTGCCCGCCCTCAGCTTGTAAAGATCATCTTGCGTAAAATGAAGCATGTCGTAATTTTTTATAAATTTATTTATCGTATAAACAGTTCCGTCAATCTTCTATTTATATCATTTTTACAACGGCCGTTCTAATCAGTTTCAATATAAGCAAGACCCAAGGGGTCCCGTGCATAACTAGATCAATAATATCAATTGGACGGACTAGCTCACCAGCAAAAAGCATCTTTAATTTCTCCCAAACATGCGGTTCAGGGAAAAAGGGAGCGAGGCCGAGCATTACACAGGCAAGAACCAGCATGGGGAATGAAATATCATCTAACCAAGTCATAAGCTAATGCGGAATTGCGAAGTGATGCGGTTAATCACCCACCATCACCCCACCCACTCCGCTATGCAGTGCGCCAGATGGCAAAAACGAGAGCTGCCCAGCCGGAAAGCATCGCTATGCCGCCAAACGGGGTAATCGCTCCAAGCCAGCTTGTGTTTGTCATTACTAATAGATACAAGCTGCCAGAAAAAACAAGTACGCCAATGATTATTAAGCGGCCAGCCCAGATGGTCAGATTGTCCGGCCATTGGGTCACTGCCCATGCGATGGCGAATAGTGCCAAACCGTGAATAAGTTGGTATTGAACGGCCGTTTTGTATATCGCTTCCAATCGTGGATATTCCACAAAATGATTCTCTAATCCGTGTGCGCCAAATGCGCCGGCGGCTACACCTGCAAACATGAAAATCGCGCCAAAAACAGCAAATGTTTTGTCCATATAGTCTCCTAATTTAATTACTGTTATTAAGGGAAAACTCGTAAATAACTGTGGCCAAGGTGACAGGCACTTGGCAAGTGCCTGTCACCTGAAAGTCCAAAGTTAAAAACGAACCTTCCCTAAGGAATGAGGATTAAATAAAATCAGAAACTTCCATCTGTCATTTCTGCATTGTCGCCAACCGTACAGCCAACATTGGCAAAAAAAATGGCTTCCACATTCCCACAGCAAAAAGGCGAGAACAAAATCTCGCCTAAGAGCTAACCTTATCCATTGTTGCTAATCAAAAAAAATGATTAACGCTTGGTGTATGTCGGTGCCTTACGCGCACGTTTCAAACCAGGCTTTTTGCGCTCTTTCACTCGCGCATCTCGTGTCATATGACCATTTTGACGCAATACACTGCGTAACTCTTCGTCATATTTTACCAATGCACGGGCAATACCGAGTCGTACAGCACCAGTCTGCCCGCTATACCCGCCGCCGCTGATATGTACACTCACATCTGCTTTATCTGCCAAATCGGTGTCAACCAGAGGAGAGGTCAAGGTGATGTAATCACCAAAACGGGGGAAATAATCTTTTGCATCACGGCCGTTAACAGTAATAATACCACTGCTTTCTTCGTCCAAAATGACGCGCACACGTGCAGAAGCACGTTTGCGGCGACCAATACCTTCATAATATCGTCTTGAATCTGCCATCTTTTATCTCCCTAGAATTCCATCGGCACAGGGTTTTGCGCCGCATGGGGATGATCTGTGCCTATATACAGTTTCAGTTTTTTAAACATTTTGCGTCCCAATTTATTTTTGGGCAACATCCCTTTGACAGCCGCTTCTAACGGCCGTTTTGGGAACTTGATCAACTGATCACGCAAGCTGATTTCTGACAATCCGCCGGGATAACCGGAATGTTTATAATACATTTTTTGATCAAGCCGGTTACCAGTCACCTTAAATTTATCGGCGTTAATCACAACGACATAATCGCCGCAATCAACCGATGGGCTATAAATCGGCTTGTGCTTTCCGCGCAGAATAGTCGCAATACGAGTGGACAGACGACCGAGCGTTTGCCCTTCAGCGTCTACTACAAACCACTTGTGTTCTACCTCAGCCGGTTTTGTTACGTATGTTTTCATTTTTCATCTTCCTCGTATGCCACATCAACCAAATACAACCCATGAGCGGGTGCTGATGCAGCCGAACGACCACGATCCCGTGCCTGCAATACTTCAGCAAACTGCTCCACTGTCCACTCCCCCTGCCCAACCTTGACCAAACTTCCCACGATACTGCGTACCATGCGGTAAAGAAAAGCGTTGGCCTGAATATAGAAAACAATTAACTCATCGCGCACTTGCCATTGAGCGGCAAACAGTTCACGAACAGTGTTGTTTCCCTGTGGAGGCTGTCCAAATGTGGCAAAATCTTGCACACCTATCAAGTTCACAGCTGCCTGATTCATTTTATCTATAGAAAGAGGCTGCTTGATATGCCATCTTCTGTGACGGTGAATAGGACTGCGAACGGCCGTGTTGTAAATGTGATACTCATAAGCCCGCCGCCTCGCATCATAACGAGGATGGAAGTCAGGCTTTATTTCATCTATTTGTAAAACAACAATATCTTTGGGCAAATTAACATTAATAGCCCGTTGCAATTTTGCTGCCCCGTGCGACCAATTTATTTCAAAGCTAATAACTTGCCCAAGTGCATGAACCCCTGCATCTGTTCGTCCAGCACTGCTAATCGGTATCTGTTGATGGACAACTGCGCGAAGCCCGTTTTCTAACTCACCTTGAACCGTCTGCAGCTTCGCTTGACGTTGATAGCCTGCGTAAGCAGTGCCATCATATTCAATCAAGGCACGATAACGGGGCAATTTACCCTTCGTCTCCGTAATCCACTAACATTAACATTGCCATATCAGCATTGTCGCCGTTACGTTTGCCGACCTTTACCATCCGCGTGTATCCACCCGGCCGATCTGCATACTCTGGAGCAACATCGCTAAACAAAGTCCGAACAACGTCCATTGTTTCGATTTCCCCATTATCACGCTCTATATTGCGATAACGCGGCAACCGCGCTGCCGCTAACCGACGGGCATGTACTTCTGCAGCAGGTTTTTCTGCCCCTTTAGCAATTCCCCGTTTGGCAAGTGTGATCATTTTTTCTGCCGCTGGCCGAATCGTGCGGGCTTTGGCTTCTGTTGTAAAAATTTGACCATTGCAGATCAAATCCGCAACCAAATTTTGACGCAATGCCTTCCGATGAGCCGAACTGCGACCCAAACGACGACCTTGTATTCTATGTCGCATTGTCTTGTCCTCTTCAAAACGGCCGTTTTGCATTAAACGGCCGTTTGAGTCTTATAAATCTATTCGGTTTCTACCTCATCTTCATCTGGTAAGAACCCTTTTATTCGTAGCTGCGCCCTCAACTCATCCAACGATTTTTCGCCAAAGTTACGAATCGCCAGCATTGTCTCATCCCCACGATCAAGCATCTCAAGCATTTCACCAATCTTGGTGATACCAGTCCGCTTCAAGGAATTGAATACGCGCACGCTCAAATCCAACTGTTCAATGGGAGTTTCGTATAGTTCATTGGGGATAGTTCCAACCTCTTCTACCACATCTTCCTCTGGCACAAACGTCTCTTCACTTACGCCGCCAATAGGAACAAGTTGTTGGGCCAGAATTTGGGCAGATGAAGCCAGCGCATCCTCTGGACGGATGGAACCATCTGTCCAGATTTGCATGACAATGAGATCGTAATCCGCATCTTGTCCAACGCGGGTCTTCTCTACGTCATAACTGACACGCCGTATTGGGCTAAAAATTGCATCAACAGGCAACTCTCCAATAGGCAACCGCCCCCGCTCTTCAGAACGGGAATATCCACGTCCAGTTTCGGCCATCATCTCGATTTCCAAAAATGCACCGTCAGAATCAACTGTTAACAGGTACAAATCGGGGTTAATGATGTCTACCTCTGGCGGCGTTTGAATATCAGCGGCGGTTACCACCCCAGCCCCATTGATCTCCAAACGTAAACGTGCGCTGTCCGCATCATGCAATTTAAGGCGCAATTGCTTGATGTTAAGAATCAATTGCATCATATCCTCGCGCACATCGGGAATGGCGGAGAACTCATGAGGGACATCAGTCACACGAACAGACGTGATAGCCACACCGGGCAGCGAGGCCAATAATACACGACGAAGCGAATTACCAAGCGTTATTCCGTATCCTCGCTCCAGCGGCCCTATAACAAAACGGCCGTACTCTTCTGACATAGCCGTGCTTTCAATTTTAGGCAATACTAAATTACTAATCGCCACAGTCGTTACCTCCCTCTAAATATGTTATACATATGAATTTCATACCCTATTCACAAACATTAGCGAGAGTAGTATTCAACAATCAACTGCTCGTTCAAAGAAATATCAATATCCTCACGGGCAGCCAGACTAACAACGCTGCCTGTTAATGCATTTACATCAACAGTCAGCCAATTCGGAACACGGCGGTTATCCATCTCTTGCCGCAATGTCTTGAAATACTCTTTTTGTGCGCTTTGCGGACGAATAGATATTTCATCTCCAGCAGAAACAAGAGCTGAGGGTATGTCAGTTTTACGGCCGTTCAACATAATATGACCATGATTAACCAACTGACGCGCCTGTGCGCGAGAATCAGCCATGCCCAATCGGTAAATAACATTATCCAAACGACTTTCTAACAAAATCAATAAATTGGATCCCGTCAACCCAGCACTGCCAGCCGCCCGTTTGAAATACCCCGCAAATTGCCGTTCAAACACGCCATAAATACGCCGTGCTTTTTGTTTCTCACGCAATTGCAATAAATAATCAGAAGCACGCCCTCTACGGAACTGCTTCTCACTGCCATGCTGTCCGGGCGGATAAGAACGCCGCTCAAATGAACACTTCGGGGTCATACAACGATCCCCTTTCAAAAATAGCTTCTCGCCCTCACGGCGACATAACTTACATACCGAACCAGTATATCTTGCCAATTTGAACCTCCATACCTGCTACAGGATTTTGTTCCAGAAAAGTTTACAGGTTTGGCAACCCTTCATCCCTTTCCATATATACATGCGAACGGCAAGGCAAGAATTCCCGCCCTGCCGCAGCATCATTCAATTATATTCTCAACACCGCTATTACTTAAACGCGCCGTTTCTTTGGCGGACGGCATCCATTATGTGGAACAGGAGTAATGTCACGGATAGCCGTCACTTTTAACCCTGCTCCTTGAACGCCGCGAATCGCAGCTTCGCGTCCAGGACCCGGCCCTTTCACGATAACAGAAACCTCTTTCATCCCATTATCCATCGCAATTTTAGCTGCGTTACCGCTGGCGATACGTGCGGCATAAGGGGTGTTCTTACGGGATCCCTTGAAGCCGACTGTTCCGCCACTGGCCCACGTCACCGTGTTGCCATTGGTATCAGTAATGGTGATGATTGTATTGTTAAAGGTAGCAAAAATATGCACTTCACCTTTAGGGATTGATTTCTTGATCTTTTTGCGCTGAGTTTGTTTCTTACGTGCCATAATATGCTCCTCAGATTTTACGCACCCTTACGACGACCGCGCCCAGCGACTGTCTTTTTCGGACCTTTACGTGTACGTGCGTTTGTTTTTGTACGTTGACCATGTGCAGGCAGATGGCGACGATGGCGCACACCACGATAGCAGCCAATCTCTGTCAAACGCTTGATATTGAGTCGTGTCTCACGACGAAGATCACCCTCAACGATGTAATCGCTGCTAATAACC
Organism: Anaerolineae bacterium; assembly: GCA_015486215.1. GTDB lineage: Bacteria > Chloroflexota > Anaerolineae > Promineifilales > Promineifilaceae > S016-13. The sequence goes on from WFSA01000154.1 coordinate 20,336, forward strand.
TGACGCAAACGGGAAACTTCTGACTCTGATAAATCTTGCACCCGCATATTTGGGTCTACCTCTGCTCGTGCCAAAATCTTTTGGCTAGAAGTTTTCCCAATACCATAAATATAAGTTAAGCTGATTTCCACCCGCTTGTTACGCGGAATGTCAACACCGGCAATACGTGCCATATGTCCTCCGAATTGTGGTGTGGCATATCTGTCAAATGCAGAAATCCACCCACTACCTGTCTATTCTATCCTTGCCGCTGTTTATGATTAGGGTCCACACAAATAACGCGGATAATTCCCTTACGTTTAACGATTTTACATTTCGGACAACGTTTTTTAACGGACGATGATACCTTCATTTCAATACTCCCGATCTGAACAATGCACACGAAACGACAACGGCCGTTTTCACTTACACCAGACCCTTTCTTTACTTACACTCCCCGACGGGAGTTTGTTTTTATCAAGGAAAATTCGCAGTAAAGCGACTGGGGATTATACCAGCCTTTCTTTAATTGCCCACAAAGCGGAGATTAAAAGATACTCTTCACCGCCGCGATCAACTCTTTCTGAACATCTTCAACAGATTGATCACCATTAATTTTCACCACCAACCCTCGCTCTCCATAATAGTCCAACAATGGTTGTGTTTGTTCTTTATAAATACGCATACGCGTTTTGATAGTTTCTTCGTTATCGTCTGCACGCCCTTCAGTGATAGCGCGTTTAAGCAAACGCTCCACAAGAATGCCTGTTTCCACATAAATATGCGGAACCATATCAATCTTGACTCCCCACTCATCCAGCATAGCGGTCAAAGCATCTGCTTGTACTGGAGTACGCGGGAATCCATCAAGAATAGCACCCTTCTCACAATCGGGCTGAGATAGCCGGTCGCGCACCATTGCCACCGTCACCGCATCGGGAACGAGTTCGCCCTTATCCATATAAGTGCGTGCCTCTATTCCTAATGCCGTCTTGTTTTTAAGGTTATAACGGAACAAATCACCAGTAGAGATATGAACCAACCCTAACTCTTGTACCAATAATCTTGCCTGTGTACCTTTTCCAGCACCAGGCGCACCTACCAAAATCAAATATGTCATTTTATTTCGAGAACCCTTCGTAATGACGCATGAGCAATTGTGATTCCAACTGCCGCATTGTGTCAATCACGACACCAACAACGATGATCATACCAGACCCTCGGACAACCAATGCATTTTGCAACCCATCAATCTTAAGAATTGCGCCAAGCAACGCTAAAAGTCCAGGTAAAGTTGCAACAACTCCCAAGAAAATTGCACCAGCGAATGTGATACGCCGCACAACAGACATCAGATATGCATCTGTGCGCTTGCCAGGCCGAATACCAGGAATAAATCCACCTTGACGTTGCAATGTTTGTGCCAAATTCTGTTGCTTAACCATCACATCTGTATAAAAGAAGGTGAAGCCAACAACTAAAAAGAAGAAAAACGCCCAATATGCAAAAAATTGAACAGGCGCATCTTGTGGTGAAGCGACCGAGCTAAACGAACTAATTGCCGTTGCAATCCGATCAATAAATCCACCATTGCCGCTCACAAAGAGCGCGGCGATCAGTGGAGGGAAAGTCAAGAAGGAACTGGCAAAGATAATCGGAATCATACCAGCCGTGTTCACGCGCAATGGCACATGACTACTTTGCCCTTGATACACCTTACGACCTCGTACTCGACGGCCGTATTGCACTGGTATCCGCCTCTGCCCCTCCTGGATATACACAATAACCAAAACCGTAGCCAGCGTCACTACAATAAAAGCAATTGTCGTAAAAATACGGGCTGTCATATCGTCCATTGACAAGATTTGAGCCATATTAGGGAACACACCTGACACGATACCACCAAAGATAATCAAGGAGATACCTTGCCCAATCCCATCTTCAGTAATCAATTCACCCAACCAAATAGCAAACATCGTGCCGCCAAGCATCGCAAACAGCGTGACCATCGTTGGCAAGATATTGCCATCGCTCATACCAAAATGCGGCATAAGCTGCTGGAAACCACCAGTCACACTCAATCCAATCAAACGAATCTGACCAACTGCCTGTAAAAATGCTAATGGCACTGTCAGATAATAGGTGTACTTGTTCATCTTATTACGCCCAGATTCACCCTCAGTAGAGAGTTCCTGCAATTGCGGAATAATCGGGGTCAATAACTGGATGATGATGGAAGCCGTAATATACGGATATACACCCATCGCCATCACTGAAAAATTACGAACAGCACCACCAGACAGCAAATCAAGGAAGTTAATGACCGCATTGCCGCTCTCTTGGTCACTAAAAGCAAGCCACGCTTCCAAATTAACACCAGGAACGGGGATATTTGCAACCAAACGGTATATGACTAATAACCCAACCGTGAAAAAGATACGTTTCCGCAAATCTGGCGTACCAAAAGCAGTGCGTACAGCATCAATCATGATTTCTTCTCCATGCAAACGCCAAACATTTGGTTAAGTATCACTTAATCAAGTAATACTTAACCAAATTTTAGTTAGCCCAGTGCAATAACCTCTACAGTTCCACCAGCAGCTTCAATCTTTTCTTTAGCTGAGGTCGAAAAACGATGTGCTTTAACAGTCAATGCCTTAGAGACATCGCCGCTTCCCAAAATAACAACTGGATCGCTCTCTTTTTTGATGAGACCAATCTGTGCCAAAATGCTGGGAGTCACATCAACCCCTTCAAAATCAAATTGAGCTAACTGTGCCAAATTAACAGTTTTGTAATAAATTTTATTTATATTAGTAAAACCGCGTTTAAATGGCAAACGACGAGCAAGAGGAAGCTGACCACCCTCAAAATAGGGGCCTTTGCCGCCGCCGCTACGTGCGCCTTGTCCTTTGGTACCACGTCCAGCAGTTTTACCCTGTCCGGCCGAGATACCACGACCCACTCGCTTACGCTTTTGCTTTGCACCTGAGTTCGGGCGCAGATCGTGTAATTTCATTATTTAACCTCTTCTACAGAAACCAAATGTCTAACTTTATGGACCATACCACGAATAACAGGTGTATCATCATGCTCAATAACCTGATATAGCTTTCTGAATCCCAAAGCCCTAATTGTTCTTTTCTGACTTTTGTTATAACCAATTGCGCTTTTTTTATAGGTAATTTTTATCTTGCTCATCATTTACGACTCCAGAAAGGAGCAACATTCTCAGGATCAACACCGCGATCTGATGCGATCTGCTGAACACTTTTCAACTGTTGCAATCCGTTCAATGTGGCGTGCAAAATATTCAACGTATTTGCACTACCCAATGATTTAGACAAAATATCATTATACCCAGCAGCCTCAATAACCTGACGCACCGCGCCGCCAGCGATAACTCCTGTACCAGGTGAAGCTGGTTTCAGCAATACTCGTGCCGAACCATGCACACCCATCACTTGATGAGGAATTGTATTGCCAACCATAGAAACAGGCCGCATATTTTTGCGTGCTGACTCTAACGCTTTACGAATTCCATCTGGAACGGTACGTGATTTGCCAACGCCAATAGCTACATTTCCCTTATTATCACCAACGACAACTGAAACACGGAAGGCAAAACGCCGACCACCTTTCACCACTTTGGCAACACGGGTAATATCAACAATACGTTCATCAAATTCATCCCGATTCTTATCCTGAAATGATTGTCGTCTTTGACCCATTCTTATCTCCTTAGAATTTAAGGCCGCCCTTACGCGCACCTTCGGCCAGAGCCTTCACTCGACCATGATACAGATAACCGCCACGATCAAAAACAACAGTTTCGATACCAGCATCTAATGCCCGTTCGGCAATAGCTTTGCCAACAAGTTCTGCTTGTTCTTTTTTCGTCTTCCCAGTCAAATCAGAAACCAGCTTTTTATCAACGGTGGAAGCGGATACGATTGTCCGTCCTGCTACATCATCAATAACTTGTGCGTAAATCTGATTGAGACTACGGAACACATTAAGGCGCGGCCGAACGGCCGTTCCTGAAAGTTTACGACGTATACGACGGTGTCGTCTGATACGCGCTTTGCGTGATTTTACAGCCATAACGATACCTCCTATACCTTGCCAGCCTTACCAGCTTTACGGCGAACATACTCGCCATCATAACGAATCCCCTTCCCCTTATACGGTTCTGGTGGACGCATCTTACGAATTTGGGCAGAAATTTCACCCACAACCTGTTTATCAATTCCTTTCACAATAATCGTTTTACTCCGATCCTCAACCTCAAACACTACATCTGCGGGCGGATCAAAATAAACAGGGTGTGAATAGCCAACGCTCAACTCTAGCACTTTGCCATTGACAGCGGCACGATAGCCAACACCCTCAATACGCAATATCTTTTTAAAGCCTTCGCTCACACCAACAACCATATTATTCAACAGCGCACGAGTAAGACCATGTAATGCACGATCCTCACGAGATTCAGTGGCTCTCTTAACAGATAAGACCCCATCTTCAATCTCAATACTCATGTTCGGGTGAAAGGTTTGCGTCAAAGAGCCTTTAGCTCCTTTGACTGTAACTACCCTGCCATCTTGCTTAAAGGTTACACCTTTTGGTAAGCTGATTGGCGCTCTACCTATACGAGACATACCAAACCTCCCCCTACCAGACTTTGCATAAAACTTCGCCGCCAGTACCCTGCCGCCGCGCTTTCTGCCCAGTCATCATACCGTTAGGTGTTGTCAAAATGGCAATACCCATGCCGCTCAACACCCAAGGAATTTCATCTTTACCAACATACACGCGGCGACCGGGTTTACTCACACGTTCCAAACCTGTAATAACAGAACGATAATGGCGGCGGTCGCCAATGTATTTTAATTTAATTTCCAATACGGATTGGGGCGATTGAGGAATAACTTTATACCCCAAAATATACCCTTCCGATTCTAACACCTCTGCAATTGCCACCTTTGACTTGGACAGAGGCATGGAGACTGTGGCATGTCTACGCATAAGCGCATTCCGCACACGAGTCAACATATCTGCAATAGGATCACTCATTGACATAATACACCTCTACCAACTAGATTTAACAACGCCGGGAATATTTCCCTCTAACGCTTGTTCACGGAAACAAATGCGGCACAAACCAAACCGACGCATATAGCCACGGGGACGGCCGCACAACCTACAACGATTACGCACACGCACTCTATATTTACGTTTTCCTTCGCGTGCAATCATGGATTTTTTTGCCATAATATTCTCCTGCCAACCCTTTAGTTTGTATCTTTTGCAAAAGGCATGCCCAACAGCCCTAACAAGCGGCGGCCTTCTTCATCTGTTTGTGCCGATGTAACGATGCTTATCTCCATCCCGCGCACTTTGTCAATATCGTCAAAGTCAATCTCAGGGAAAATAAGTTGCTCACGCAGACCCAATGTGTAATTCCCGCGTCCATCAAAAGAATCTGGGGAAACACCTTGAAAATCGCGTGTACGGGGCAACGCAATATGGATGAGGCGGGTCAAAAATGCCCACATCCGTTCGTTGCGTAACGTTACTTTTACACCAACTGCTTGATCCGCACGCAACTTAAAGTTAGCGATTGATTTTTTGGATCGTGTCACAACTGGTTTTTGACCGGTAATGCGCGTAATATCATTAACGGTAAACTCTATAGCTTTTGCATTATCCAACGCTTCTCCAACGCCGACATTGACGACGACTTTTTGGATACGCGGAATCTGCATCACACTTTTGTACTGAAATTCTTCCATTAAGGTAGATGAAATTTCAGTTTTATACTGTTCCTTCAACGGCGTAAATGCCATTTCATCCTCCGAGTTAAGTAGCAGAACGGGTTACGGTCGGCTTTCACCTGTGGAAAATTCTCCACTCACTCACCGTTACATATCGTCTGGCTCATCTCTTGAAGGCAATGTAGAACCTTACAGTTCTGCACCACCATTCTTTGCATATCTAACCTGTTTACCGTCTTCATCACGGCGATAGCCTACACGAGTGAGCTTGTCATTATCGGAATTAACAACCATAACATTTGAAACATGAATGGGTGCTTCAAATTCGATAATGCCGCCTTGAACTTGTGTAAGGCCGCCTTGCTGAGGTTTCTGGTGTTTCTTTACCATATTGATCCCTTCAACAACAACACGGTTTTTAGAACGAAGAACTTGAGTAACTTTTCCTCGTTCGCCTTTATAATTACCCGCAATAACTTCTACGGTATCATCAACTTTAATTCGCATCTTATCACCCAATCCTTGTTACAATGCTTCAGGAGCCAGCGACATAATACGGCCAAATCCCTTACTGCGTAATTCGCGTGCTACTGGGCCAAAAATACGGGTTCCCACAGGCATTTTAGATTCAGCATCAATCAGCACGGCCGCATTATCATCAAAACGGATATAGCTGCCATCTTCACGACGATACTCTTTTTTCGTCCGCACAATCACAGCTTTCACCACCGTGCCTTTCTTTACAGCCGAATTTGGCACTGCTTTTTTGACCGACCCTGTAACTATATCACCGACTGTTCCATAACGATGCACAGAGCCACCCATTACTTGAATAACAAGCAGTTCACGCGCACCAGAATTATCGGTTATTTTTATACGACTTTCTTTTTGAACCATCGTTGAACCCTCGTTATTTCGCTCTTTCCAGAATTTCAATCACTGAAAAGCGTTTGTGCCGACTGATGGGTTGCGATTCAATGATCTTCACCGTATCGCCCATACGACATTCATTTTCTTCATCATGTGCCTTATATTTTTTAACAAGACGCATTACTTTTCCATAAACAGGATGACGCTTCGTGCTTGTCACAGAAACAACGACGGTTTTATCCATCTTGTCACTCGTTATCACGCCTGTTAGGCGTTTGCGTTGATCTCTCATTTTTTACCTACCCTGCAATCTCGTAGCTAGTAACCAGCTGTGGCTGCTTTTTATTTTGTCTTGCTCTCCGACCTTGTGGGCGAGCTTTATTGAGATTCACCATCGCATTTGCAAGCACTGCATCATTATCATCACTAAAATCAACGCGCCATGCGCCGTCTTCGTAACTAAAGCGGGCTGATGCCTGCCAATTTTGATTTGCAAGTGCAGATGCAATCTCTGGTTGCTGACTGGCAGCTTCCACAGCCAATCCACGCATATGAAGAACGCTTGTCACCTGTGCAATTTCGCGTCGAACGGTTTTAACGAGGGCATAATCTTCCATCTGCCCTGATGCGTTTTGAAAACGAAGATTGAAAATCTCTTCCCGACTGTTTTCAAGCATTTCGTCCAGCACTTCATTGCTCATATCTCGTAATTCAACGATATTTGCCATTATAACCAATCCTCTCTTGCCACAACTTGCGTTTTGATGGGCAATTTATATCCAGCTAAACGCAACGCTTCACGGGCAACACTTTCTGGCACGCCAGCAACTTCAAAAATGATACGACCGGGCTTGACAACGGCAACGTATTCTTCCACAGACCCCTTACCTTTACCCATACGGGTTTCTGCCGGCTTTGCCGTCACAGGTTTATCGGGAAAAATGCGGATCCAATACTTACCGCGACGCTTCATGCGACGCACGATAGCGCGGCGGATGGCTTCAATTTGGCGGCTGTTAATCCAGCCCGGTTCCAACGCTTGAATGCCATATTCGCCATTCAGCAATTCGGTGCCGCCCTTTGCCATGCCCCGCATCCGTCCACGGAACTGTTTGCGATACTTAAAACGCTTTGGCATTAACATAATTCTACTCCAAACATATAACTGTTGAACCAACAACGGCCGTTTACAGTCATAAAAAATTTATCTATTTACTCACATAAACGTCAGTTGCTGCCTCTTTTTGGGGCAGAACCTCGCCATTATATACCCAGACTTTGATACCGATTTTGCCAAACGTCGTAGAAGCTTCAGCAACACCATAATCTAAGTCAGCGCGGATTGTATTGCGCGGCACACGGCCGTCCCACAATTTTTCCTTACGCGCCATCTCTGCACCGCTCAACCGGCCGCTCACTTCGATGCGGATACCACCAGCACCTTGTCGCATAGCTTGTTGAATCGCCCGTTTCATCGCCCGTCCGTGCGAAATACGACGAGTAAGCTGTCCAGCGATATTTTCAGCGACAAGTTTTGCATTCGTGTCTGGCTGCGTAATCTCCTGCACCTCAACACGAACCGCTTTGCCCGTCACTTCCCGCAATTTATTACGCAACTCTTTAACCTGCGCTCCCTTGCGGCCAATAACAATACCGGGCTTCGCCGTATGAATCGTGATTTGCACTTGATTCATCGCCGCCCGTTCAATCTCAAGATGAGAAACAGATGCTGATTCCAACTCTTTGCCTAACATTTTGCGAATCGCAAAATCTTCATGAAGCAACTCCTCGTATAGAGCGCCTTCGGCAAACCAGCGAGTGTTCCAATCGCGGATCGTCTTTAACCGAAATCCAACAGGATGTACTTTACGTCCCAACGTGATCCTCCATACGACTATTAAAAGCCGCCATAATCAGCCCCATCACGTTCAGCCAAAACAACTGTAATATGTGATGAGCGTTTAATAATTTTACGAAAACGGCCGCGTCCAGCAAAACGACCGCCATAAGGAGCTTTACGATGACGAGGGCCGTCATCAGCAAAAATACTGCTTATGTACAAACCATCCGGCTCCAGATCAAAATTCTGCTCTGCATTAGCCATCGCCGAAGCGACCAGCTTATAAACAGGATCAGCAGCTTTTTGCGGCATGAAGCGCAACGTGTTCAACGCTTTCGCAACATCCATGCCCCGAACGACATCAACCACCAACCGCACTTTTTGCGGTGTAATTTGAATGTGGCGAGCCTGTGCCTTAATTTCAAATGCGTCAGCCATCTCTACCTCCCACCTCTTTTCTCGGTACCAACAATGTGACCGCGGAAAGTTCGAGTAGGTGCAAATTCACCCAATTTATGACCAACCATATTTTCAGTAATGTAAATGGGGATATGACGACGGCCGTCATAAACAGCAATCGTATGTCCAACCATCTGCGGAAAAATCGTGCTGGCACGCGACCAAGTACGAATGACCTTGCGACCTCTCGTAGCATTTAGCTTTTCTACCTTCGCCAACAACTTAGGGCTTACAAAAGGCCCTTTCTTTAATGAACGTGACATATTTCTATCTCCTACCTACGCTTTTTGGTCCGGCGACGGAAGACAAACTTATCCGTAGACTTATTACGGCGCGTCCGTTGGCCTAATGCTGGCCGACCCCACGGGGTTTTCGGAGCTGCCATACCAATTGGCGAACGTCCTTCACCACCACCATGCGGATGGTCATTTGGATTCATAGCCGAACCACGCACAGCAGGTCGTTTACCCATATGCCGTTTACGTCCAGCCTTACCCAATTTGACATTGCCATGTTCAACGTTGCCGACCTGTCCAATCGTAGCACGACAAGCACGCAACACATACCGCTCTTCACCTGACGGCAAACGCAATAAAACATATTTGGGATGATCTTTAGACAGCAGCTGCGCTGATGTACCAGCAGAACGCACCATCTGACCACCTTTTCCAATCTGCAACTCAACATTGTGTACCTGCGTGCCCAACGGCATATTGTACAAAGGCATCGAGTTTCCCGGACGGATTTCTGTCTCATCAGCACTCATCACAGGGTCGCCAACACGCAAACCCAACGGAGCGATAATGTAACGTTTTTCACCGTCAGCATAAATCAGCAACGCAATACGTGCCGACCGATTCGGGTCATATTCAATCGAATCTACCCGTGCTGGGATGTTAAACTTATCGCGCAAAAAATCAATTTGACGATAACGGCGTTTATGGCCGCCACCGCGATGGCGTACCGTAATTTTGCCACGGAAATTGCGGCCAGCGCGTTTCCGTAAGCCACGCACCAAAGATTTTTCTGGCTGCGTGCGCGTAACCTCCTCAAAAGTCTGTCCGCTCATATCGCGGCGACCAGGAGATGTCGGCTTAAATACTTTAATCGGCATATTTCCTCTCCAGAGACGGACGGTAGATGGCTCGTATGCGGGAACAATCCACTTTACGATAACAATCCTCGCCCCTGCTCAATCTATCCTAACGACCTACCATAATCGTCAAGGTTACGAATATAGTTGTTTATTAAACACCTTCAAACAAGTCAATTGAATCGCCTGCTTGTAAAGTCACGATTGCTTTCTTCCAACCCGCTTTACGAATAGCAATGTGACGACCACGACGGCCTCGCTTGGCTGGCATATTAGCAATACGGACTTTCTCTACAGCAACGTCCCAAGCCAACTCAACCGCCTGCTTAACTTGTATTTTATTGGCCGAATCATCAACAACAAATGTGTATTGATTATAGAAATCAGCCTGAAAATTACTTTTTTCCGTCACAACTGGGCGACGAATAATATTACGCCAATGTGTGTTCATGATTTATTCTTCCTCTCCGCTGTCATCAGTGACAACCCATGCACTATCGCCGATAGCCAAAAAGCTTTCTAAGCTCTCTAATGCCGAAAGCGGCATGATGAGTTTGTCATATCCCAGCAAATCACGAATGTTCAAGTAGCTCGCACGCAATGTCTTGGCATCCACCACATTACAGAACGCTTTTTCCACATTCTCGTTGCGTTCAGCCAGTAAAATCAGTGCGCTGTTATCACCAGCCAAGCTGTCTAAGATAGACACGGCCGTTTTCGTCTTAGGCGTATCCATAGAAATATCATCCAACAAGATGATGTCCCCATCAGCAGCCTTCACACTCAAAGCAGAGCGTAACGCAGCACGACGCATTTTACGCGGCATGTTTTTAATATATTTATGCACCTTCGGCCCATGAGCAACACCACCACCGACAAAAATCGGCGCACGACGGCTGCCATGACGCGCATTACCCGTACCTTTCTGGCGGTAAATCTTCGCCGATGAGTAGCTCACTTCAGCGCGGCCTTGCGCTTTATGCGTTCCTTGACGCGCATTCGCCAACTGCCGCACCAACGCTTGATGCATCAAATCACGATTGATTTTGGCCTCAAAGATAGAGGATGGAAGTTCCATCACCTGCACCTCTTCGCCAGACATATTTAATACAGAAAAATTCATCTCTACGCCTCCCTTAGCCCTTCGCTGCATCACGAATGACAACAAAGCTGCCTTTATGACCAGGAACCGCACCTTTAACCGCAATCAAATTACGATCAGCATCGACACGCACAATTTCCAAATTCTGGGATGTGTATCGCTTGCCACCCATACGGCCGGGCATTTTCTTACCCTTAAATACATGAGCCGTACCAGATGTTGCTCCAACAGAACCGGGCGCACGCCAACGGTCAGATTGACCGTGTGTTTTCATACCGCCAGCAAAGCCATAACGCTTCACAACACCAGCAAACCCCTTCCCCTTCGTCACACCAGACACGTCAATATGATCGCCAGCTTCAAATTGCTCAACTGTCAATTGTTGCCCCATCTCATATTCACTTGTTTTTGAAGTACGGAATTCGCGTAAATAACGCAAAGCGGGGATACCATGATTTGCTTTGCGCTGTGGGTGCTTCTCATCTGTAGGAAGAAGTCCCAAATGTCCCTTCTGCCCTTTTGTTAAACGGCTCTCTTTCGCTTCGCCGAATCCCAATTGAACAGAACTGTATCCATCACTACTATTATCTTTTATTTGAGTCACAAAACATGGTCCAGCTTGGATAATAGTAACGGGTGTTACCGTACCATCCTCGCTGAAAATTTGAGACATGCCCAATTTAAGACCTAGTAATCCTTTCATTATCATAACCTCCCAGGACTGTCAGCCACCAGGCTAGACTGCATCATCCTTGTATGCAATTTTTTAGTCCATCAGGGTATATCTATACTTAGATAGATATTTCAATATCAACACCAGCGGGCAGATTAAGCCGCATCAATGTGTCAATCGTCTTCGGATCCGGGTTGACCACATCGATCAGCCGCTTATGCGTACGAATTTCAAAATGTTCGTGCGAATCCTTATCAATAAATGTACTGCGACGCACAGTAAACCGTTCCAACTTCGTTGGTAACGGAACTGGCCCGACAACTTGTGCGCCTGTGCGCTCGGCAGTACCAACGATCCGCTTTGCGGATTGATCCAATACACGATGATCATATGCCTTCAGGCGAATACGAATTTTTTGTTTAGCCATAGCTCTGTTACCTCAGCAAGAAGGGTGTTGTTCGTTAGAATCAACACCCTTCATATTACAACCTATTTTATGATCTCGGTGATAACACCAGCACCGACTGTCAAACCACCTTCGCGGATAGCAAAGCGGCTACCGTTTTCTAATGCAACCGGCATGATTAACTCAACCTGCAAGTTCACGCTGTCGCCAGGCATAACCATTTCAATACCTTCTGGTA
>WFSA01000155.1 GCA_015486215.1 Anaerolineae bacterium
TAATCCTGTATATGCTGGTGGATAAGGAGTCACTCCTGAGCAATATTGAGCGAGCATTTACCAAACCAGACATTATGTCAAATTAAATTGCAATTACCCCCACATATGGGTGCAATTGCTGAAACATCAAAATTTTTAAGCGAACGGTCAGTTTTACTAAACATAACATAATTATGGCGAAGTTTATCATACGCAAAAAGGAGCGTCAAGATAGGCCATTTTTTGGGTAGTATAGCTTGGCGGAAGTTCTTAGATGATATACGCTGCCTGTATCGGGAATCGGAATTCCCGATACCTATCTGGTGGAGCGTTGCGGGAATTCCGATTCCCGCAACAAATAACATACAAGGACTTCCGCCAGCGTGTAGTAGGGCGATTGCAGCCTCGCCTTAATTCGTGATCGTGATCGTTTTCGTGATCGAAAATTGAAAAAACCGATCACGAAAATGATCACGAAATACGATCACGACAACCATAGCGCATAAATTTCCCCGCAATTCACATGTTATGTCAATTGTGGAGTTGCTAAAAACGGTATAAATTTGGAATTTAACAGTGTGATTTGGAGGTTGTAATCGCCCTGTTTTGGAAGAGACTACCTTTGTATGGTCAAGGTGACTGGCATTTGCCGAGTGCCTGTCACCTAAAAGTCCATATCATATATCAACTATCAAGTAAGAATGTTTTCAGCCACGCTCTCAAATCGCTGGGGGTGTTGGCGACAACGGCCGTAAATTCCACTCCCGGATAATGTTGTTGGAACCATGATTCTGTCAACACATCCGGCCAATGATGGGGGTTGACCGCCAGTACGTGCCGCTCTTTCAGATTGCCAATCCCAGCATCATCAGCCGAGTAGCCGATGGTAAAACGGCCGTCATGCCCTCCATCCGCTGCCGCCAACGCCCATTTTTTATCCGCTGTCGGCGGCAGCAAAACGTAGATGCGACGATAATTAAAACGGCCGTCGTCCGTCGCCACAATTTGTATTTCACGCGCGATTTTCAACAACCGCAATGACAATAATCTCGCTCCCGCATCGCTGATAAAGCGTAATTCATACAATCCCTCATTATCGGGGACAAAGCTGTATCGCCACTCATGGCGATCATTTTCTTGATTGGTGCCGTGCGCGGAAACGGCCGTGCGGCTGTTATTTGGCCGTCGGGCGAACAGTTCCACCCGCGCATGTTTGCGCGTGGACGAGACGATGACCTTCACTCGTTCTCCCGGCTGCGGCCGCTCTGGCTCTACCTCAATATGAGTGTCTCCCACGCCGACGATATTCATACTGCGCTGCGGCCGTCCGATGGGGCGCAAGCGGGCGTTGCGCCAAAAGACAGATTGCTGCCGCTTAGGTAAATTGGGGGCAGATTTTAGATAAACGGTGATGATTTCCGACTCGGCCGTCGCTGTCAGCCGAAATGTTTGCCATTCACTCAACGGATCGGCGGTGCTGCCCCATTGGATAAATGGGCTCTTTGGATCCGTTCCCCCCGTTGGGTCAAACCCCACCTGCATATTCAAATCGCCCGACTCTAATTGTGAACCCGGTGATGGGTCTTCGCTCGACCAGCCCATCCCTTCGGCGATGAACTCATACTCGTTACCGATGGCGGCTGGCACTTGCTGCCATAAGCCGGCCGCATGCGTCCCCCATGGCGTACTCAATCGTTGAACTTGCTGTCCATCTTGGCGGGAAGGGGCGTAGGCGGGGCGACGGTTTTGCCAATCGTGATCGTTGGGGACGGCCGTTTGCCACCACGGCGACCAGCCAGCCGCTGTCGTCAATTTTTTCTCATCCCGCCACGCCTGAAAAGCGTTGCCCAATGTACCATTTAATAGAAGTGTCGTTTGTGCCATAGTTGCAAAATAATGGGCAATGAACAGTTAACAATTCATTATTCCCAATTCATTATTCATTATTAAAATGCCAGATTGCGTTCTTTCAAAGAGACAAATCTACGATGCCCAATGATGACATGATCCAACACGCTGATATTTAACAGGTCGCCGGCATCAATAAGTTGACGTGTAACCTTAATATCTTCAGATGAAGGGGTCGGGTCGCCAGAGGGATGATTGTGGATGATGATAACGGATGCCGCGTTTTCTTTGATAGCCGCTCTAAACAGTTCGCCCACACGCATATGGGAACTATTCAGCGTGCCGACGTAGACGGGGGCAACGCGGATCAATTTGTTCCGTACATCGAGCAAAATGACGCGCAAATGTTCCTGTTCCAGCAACATCATATCTGACATGAGCAGATTGGCAGCATCGGCGGGGGAGTTGATAGACGGCCGTTCCTCTGGAGAAGTCGCAACCAGCCGCCGCCCCAATTCAAGGGCTGCTTTTATCTCTACCGCCTTCGCTGGCCCAATCCCCTTCACCGTTTGTAGTTCGTTGATGCTGGCGCGGGATAAGCCTGCCAGACTGCCAAAATGTGCCAGCAACCGCTCCGCCAATCGCAAAACACTTTCCCCGCGCCCGCCAACACGCAAAATGATCGCCAACAATTCGGCCGTTGAAACCGCCTTCGCCCCAACCTTAACCAACCGCTCGCGCGGCTTATCATCGCTAATCATGTCACGAATCATCGGTGTATACATAATAGAGTGTGCAAGTATGCAGGTTTGCAAGTTCTCACACGCAAACTTGCCACTTGCCTGCTACTTATTGCTCGCTTCCCGCACAAGTATCGCAAACTCATCCCACTCTTCAGTGGTGAAATGCAATGTGATGTTGACAAGTTCGACATGATAGAAAAGTTCGCCATCATGTTCTAATCGGTGTACGCCGAAATTTTCGGTTTCAGCGATAAAATCATACGTTTCTTCATTATTCATACTATTTTTGCCTTATTTTTTATTATCATACTCGCAGAAGCGAGAACGTATATTTTTCTTGCACAGGGATGGAAGGTGATGTTCATGCATGCTGTTATTATACTCTGTTTTTGTGTGAGGCAGATTTGCGGGGGGATAGTCATCCCTTCGTCTATTGTCATGCATGCGAAGGCAGGCATACACTTTATTTAAGAACAAATACGACGATTTTTTCCTGATGTGTCTTCGTGGTAATTTTTATTCTCAATATGTCACACTAGAGGAATGCACCCTAGCCAACCACAAACGGCCGTTTCTCCAAAATCAATCAAAAAATCTGCGTAACTACTCAGCCATTGTCTCAATATGACCACAAAGAACATAAAGAAAATCTTAAAAATCTTCGTGCTCTTTGTATCTTCGTGGTGAAATAGTTGAGAGGTTGAGTAGTTACAAATCTGCGGATCAATTATTTGCATCCGTTCATATCTATATCCAATTTTCGATTTTAAGATCGGGAACACGGCCGAAATGCCAACCGTTATTAGTCACAAAGATTAACCCAAGCGATAACGCATGTGCAGCTAAAAGCGTGTCGAAAGTGCCAATTGGCTCACCCTTCCGTGCCAGTGCCGTCGCAACGATACCAAATTTAGTTGAGGCGGCTTGATCGAATGGCAATACTACGACAGAATTCACAAATATGGTGATAAGGTCGTGTAATTTTTGAGATTTTCGCGTTTCTGCCCCATAACGAAGCTCTGCAAGGGTGATTGAGCTAATGCAAAAATCAGAGGGGCGGTGATCAAGAATCTGTTCGGCGACATTGCCTTGTCCACGAAGAGCAAAGCTTACCGAATCGGTGTCAAGCATGTAAATTGGCATTAGATAAATGGATCCTTGATTTTACCTTGTGCTGGGCGGGGAATATCACCAGACCAAGCACCAAGACAGGATCGAAAAGCTGCAGGCCATTCGTTTACGGGTTCGAGAATCAGGCGCAATCCTTCTTGTCGGATTAATACTTCGTCTTGGTTAGCAAAACGGAATTTTTTTGGTAGACGTACCGCCTGACTTCCACCATTTTGGAATATCTTGGCACGTATAGGTATTGTTTGTGTATTCATAATAACAGTATATACTTGAATATATACTGTTGCAATTTTGCAAACGGCCGTTTTCCCCAAAAATCGCACCCTAATATCAATATCAACCCTACTCTCGCTCCAATATCCCCGTCAGGCAGCCAATCGCCCCAGCCGCTTTTGCCAATTCATCAGTTGGAACCGTGTGGCATGTGATGCCCCAGCTTTCATATAACGCCTTTGTTTTCGGATTGCCCTCAACCATCAAAATCTCACGCGGCCCAAGCGAGACAAGATTAAATGCTTTATTATGATTGACTTCCCACCCATCAGGCACAAATTTGATCTCTATTCCACGCGCTTGCAACGCTTGCACGCCGCGATGTACCAATCGTATGGGACGCGCCAACGCTAAATCTTGATCGACAATACGTAACATGCCCATTAAGTGCATCGTTCCAAATGGCAAATCAACTTGTACAACATCAACCCCCATCTCATTCAGCGTGCTGGTTACCTGATTCGCCCCTTCGCTGTTGGTGCGTAGGCCGCATCCCAGGATGACCGTTTTTGAATCAATCCAAATGGCATCCGCGCCTTCAAATGTGCCTCTGCCGCATACCGTGCGAATGATGGGAATCCCCAAATCGGCCAAGCGACGGGCGACCCATCGCTCTTCCCCAGCGCGAACGGTGGAGGCAGGGCGGGCTAAGATCGCCCCTTCTGGGGTCATAAACAGCAGATCGGCGACGAACATTTGATTGGGCGCGGGCTGGGTTGGCGGGTTTACATAATGAACCGCCACACCGGCATCTCTATACGCTTGAGCGATGCCGTCATGCTGCTTCTGTGCGCGTTCAATGTCGAGAACGTCCAACATTTGCGCCGCTTCTGGATCAACAGAAGCTCCTAGTTCTGAGCCAGGGCGATGGAGAAGGACTGATTTTAGACGGCCGTATTCACTCCGACTTCCGCAGTTCCCCCAAACAGTGCCTAACTCTTCGTCTAATGATTCAATACGCGGCGACCATCCATCGCCGCCATAAGCGGATGTGTTAAATAATTTATCTGTCATTTTTCAACTCTCTTTTGTTCTATACTTTCATAATGCTCACAAATTTCGCGTCCAGTAGCGATCCAAAGATCGTCCATTTTTTGAGCAGTACTCAAAAATTCGCGCAAAATTTTATAGCGTGACGGTCTGCCTGAGACTTGTGGATGAAAAATAGTCGTTGTAAGGCCGCCCCACTCATGGGTTATCTCTAGCTCGTCATTCCACATGGACAATATCTGTTCGCGTGCCAGCAAATTACGGCCGCTGCCAACGATCAATCCATGCATCCAATCATCAAAAAAATAATTTGCGGGCAGTTCAATCGGACCATCTTGATCGTCATCTAAAACATGGCGATACGGCAAAATATCATCGCGCCATGAGCTTGAGTATTTGATCCCGTTTTGCCAAAGATGGGCTAAGAATAGTTGATGATTTTCTCCGAGAGGGGCGCGGTAGCCAACTGGTCTGATCCCCAACACCCGATCTAAAATATCAAAGCCGTTATCTATCTCTTCCAACGAGCGTTCCATTTCGTGTATATCAGGCAGGAGATGGAATCTGCCATGATGTCCGATTTCATGCCCGTCAGTGAGAATATTCTCGCAAATTTGGGTATGCGCTTGCGCTGTCCATGCGGGAACGAAAAAGGTCGCTTTTAGCTCAAGCTCTTTAAGCAAAGCCAGAATTTTCCCTATCCCAACCCGTGCGCCGAAACTGCCATGCGAAACTTTCACCTTTTTATGCCAATCGGTGGGCGAGATGTCGATCCAACCTGTTTCGGCATCAAAATCAAAGCTCAGAAAAAGACAGCTTTTTTTGTTTTGCGGCCAACTAAACGCTTTTGTTATTGGCGCAGTATTTGCTGGTCGTGCGGGAATATCTGTGTATTTCATTACGCTCGCCTCTATTATTCGTCCGTTTATTTCCGTAATCTGTTGTCGTCGCCTCGTATTCTTGCACAAGATCACCTAATCCTCAAAATTGGACACTGATTGTATAGATGAACACGTATCTTCTCAATAAATCGTGGACAAGACTTGACAAATTTCATTAGCACTTTATTTTACACGAGTATCATTAGGAAAATTTGTCAAGTCTCCCCAGAATACTGAGAAGATACATGAACACAGATAAAAAGCATCTTCTCAAAAAATTGGGGAGATGAGTACAGCAGATTTGGAAAAGAACAGATTGGCTCGACTGACGTAATTTGTTCCTTTCTTAATTCGTTGTACTCACCCGATAAAAAGATCAAAACATGAAATCCGCGTGATCGGTGTCCAAGTTCAAAACAAGATCAACTCAATTTTCTGTAAAAGGCGGGTATGCAATCACCCTACGCCTGCATCTATAGGGCGATTGCATACCCGCCTTAATTCGTGATTGTGATCGTTTTCGTGATCGAAAATCGAAAAAACCGATCACGAAATACGATCACGATAATCGTAACGTATAAATTCCCTGCAATTCACATGTTATGTCAATTGCAGAGCTGCTAAAAACGGTGTAAATTTGGAATTTAACAGTGCGATTTGGAGGTTGCAATCGCCCTATAGATGCAGGCGTGGTGAGGTTGCCAATATGCGCCATTACACGCATAATTTGGGGCGTAATCGTTGGCCGCGCGTCATAATTACCCCGCTTCACTTCATAAACCGTTCATTACTAACAAGTTTATAAAAAATAAAACCTTCCCTCCCTGAATGGGGTTGTCATTCTATGGTCAGGAACTGAGCCGATCAAGGGCTGAATCCTTGCCCTGCGTCAAAATGCCGCAGGTCAAGTTTGCAAACTTGGCTTACATTACATACAGGAGAAATTATGAATCTGCTTGAAGGAAAGAAAGTTCTCATATTTGGCATTGCTAACAAACGCTCCATCGCTTGGGGTATCGCCAAAACATTTCACGAACATGGGGCTGAAATTGGCTTTAGTTATGGTATTCCGCAATTGGAACGGCGTGTACGGCCGTTAGCCGCCCAGATTGGCGTTGAATTCGTGGAAATCTGTGATGTCAGCAGCGATGACGCGATAGACGCACTGTTTGCAAAAGCCGAAGCGCATTTCGGTCAGATTGACATTCTCATCCACTCTGTCGCCTACGCCCCGCGTGAGGAGTTGACAGGTAAATTTTTGGACACCAGCCGCGAAGGATTCGCCCAAGCGATGGACATTAGCGCGTACAGCCTCGTCGCCCTCGTCCGCCGTGCCGCGCCGCTCATGGTTGATGGTGGCAGCATCGTCTGCATGACCTATTACGGCGCGGAAAAGGTTGTGCCCCATTACAATGTGATGGGCGTTGCCAAAGCCGCTCTGGAAGCGACAACACGCTATCTCGCCGCCGAAATGGGAGAGCAGAATATCCGCGTTAATGCGATCTCAGCTGGGCCGATAAAGACACTTTCGGCTGCTGGTATCGCTGGCTTTCGTAAGATGCTAAAATATACAGAAGAGCGCAACCCATTACGCCGCAATGTGAGCCAAGAAGAGGTCGGCCGTTCCGCACTTTATCTTTGCAGTGACTTAGCCAGCGGCGTAACTGGCGAAGTGATCCATGTGGACGCGGGCTATCACATTTTAGGAATGCCCGAACCTGTTGAGGAGTTATAAGAGGGATGGACGGGAAAATGATAAATGAAATCCTTTTAGAGGTTAAAAAAGCAACTGAGAAATTTCCCACATGGCCTACAGATCCGCTCCATGCGCTTGCTGTACTGGGTGAAGAATTTGGCGAATTAACAAAAGAAATGGTTCAAATGACCTACGAGCCTCATAAGACAAGCCGCGATAAAGTCAAAAGTGAGGCGATACAAACAGTGGCGATGGCTTTGCGTCTGGTCATTAGTCTGGATCAATATAAATACGATCCATTACCTCAACATGAGCAAAATCATAAAATAATCTGGGAAGCAAAATCTGGCAAAAAGAAGATTGATCACCTTTGATTGGGCATTAAAGGAATTGTTACGCAGTAAAGCCAATTTCAGTACCCCTGAGGGATTTTTGAGCGCACTCTTGCATGACGACATCACCATTCTGGAACGTTTAGAAAGCGAGAGTAATCAGACATACGACTTGATAAATTCAATCGTGCATCCCTAAGATTTGAGAAAACACCTTATCAGCAAAATAACAATGAAGTAGAAATATAGGCAGCACATACAAAACTGCAAGTTGCCGTCTGCAACTTGCAATTTGCCACTTTTTTGGAGAAATAGATGATTGACGATTCACAAATGAACTCATCGCTGCGGAAAAATCCAGTTGCCATCATCGGCATGGGAGGCATTTTCCCAGGCGCAACCAACTTACAAGAGTATTGGGATAATATCGTAAAAGAGGTGGACAGCATTACCCAAGTGCCGCCGTCACGCTGGTTGTCGGACGATTATTTCGACCCCGACCCGCGCGTGCCAGACAAAACATATAACAATCGCGGTGGCTTCATCCCTGATATTGATTTTAATCCGATGGAGTTTGGCTTGCCGCCGAACATTTTGGAAGTGACGGATGCGTCCCAACTGTTGTCGCTGGTTGTGGCGACACAGGCGATGCGTGATGCCGGGTATGGAAACGGCCGTGAATTCAATCGCGCCCGCACGGGGGTGACGCTCGGTGTCGGCGGCGGGCAAAAGCTGATTACGCCGCTCACCTCGCGCCTGCAATACCCCATCTGGGATCGCGTGTTGGAAAGCAGCGGTATTGAGGAAGACGACCGCGCCATCATCGTTGAAAAGATGAAAAAAGCGTATATCCGTTGGGAAGAGAACTCGTTCCCCGGCATGTTGGGCAACGTCATCTCTGGGCGCGTCGCCAATCGGCTCGATTTGGGCGGCATGAATTGCGTCGTAGATGCCGCATGTGCCGCTTCGTTGGCGGCCATCAAATTGGCGGTGCTGGAACTGTCCGACGGCCGTGCAGACATGATGATCAGCGGCGGCGTGGACACCGATAACTCCATCTTTATGTACATGAGTTTCAGCAAAACGCCCGCCTTTTCGCGCAAACAAATCATACGGCCGTTTGACGCAGAGTCCGACGGCATGATGATCGGCGAAGGGGTCGGCATGGTGGTGATGAAACGGCTGACCGATGCCGAACGGGACGGCGACCGCATTTACGCTGTCATTCGTGGCGTGGGCGCGTCTAGCGACGGCCGTTATAAATCCATTTACGCCCCGCGAGCGACGGGACAGGCACAAGCCGTCGTCCGCGCTTATGAGGACGCCGGCTACTCGCACAGCACCGTCGGGCTGGTGGAAGCGCACGGCACAGGCACACCCGCCGGCGATCCGACTGAATTCGACGGGCTGAACCAAGTGTTCAGCCATAACAATCCTGCGCGACAACATATTGCATTGGGCAGTGTGAAGTCGCAGATTGGACACACCAAAGCGGCGGCGGGGGCGGCCAGCATGATTAAGACGGCGTTGGCACTGCACCATAAAATTTTGCCGCCGACGATCAACGTCACCGCGCCGCATCCCAAAATGGACATCGAAAACACGCCCTTTTATTTGAACACGCATACGCGCCCGTGGCTAAAACAGACCGATGGGTCGCCCCGTCGTGCAGGTGTTAGCGCGTTCGGTTTTGGCGGTACGAACTTCCATTTTGCGCTGGAAGAGTACAACACCGATCATGCGGAAGCGTATCGCTTGCATAAAACAGCAAACGCCCTTTTCCTTGCCGCCCCATCCCCCCAGCAGTTGTTGACGGAAGCGACAGCGCAGTTGGCGGCGTTGCAAGCGGACGATGGCGCGGCGGCGTATGAGGCGTTGATCGCGGCTTCGCAAACGCCCAATATCCCCATCGCGTCGGCGCGGATTGGGTTTGTGAGCGCGTCACGCGAGGAGGCGGTTGAGATGTTGAAAA
>WFSA01000156.1 GCA_015486215.1 Anaerolineae bacterium
TCCCCACGCCGCCCAACCCGGTTACCGTTTGGGTGATGGCAATTTGCGACTTGGCCGTCTGGAAGGCGGTTTGAATGGCCGCCAAATGCGCCCGCCGGCCGGTGAAGTGCGGGTTGGACGGGGGTAAATTGTCTAGCGGGAATTCTGGCGGCGGGTAATGATGGTGTTCTTCGTAATCGCCTATTACCTGACGCACATTTTGAATGATTGCATGACCCTCGCCCTTGATTATTTGCGAAGTCTGTTTTGATTCGTTGTTTGGTTTTGTCATGTTGCAATTCCTCACCGCAAAGACACCAAGGGCGCGAAGGATTTTCTGGCAAAGCCCTTTGTGTCAATTAAAAATCTTTGCGTTCTTTGCGCCTTTGCGGTTCATTTTCTGCCAGGCCTGAATCGTTACGCTATCTCCTGTTTTGCTGAACGACGCCGATTATTGTGCTGTTACCCCTCGCCTCGACACTTTGCAAACCGCTTTTTGCGTTACTTTTCTGACGCACATCCTCAATGCGGCTATGGTTTTCTGCCAAGACGCGCTGTACAAAAACGGCCGTTTCTGCTTTAACTGCCGTTACGCCCCCTGATGGCAACCCTTTCCCACCACGAAGCAATGCCACCGCAAAATCTTCTGAGGCCATATCAAAAAACGGCGTTTGTTCCGCCTGCCACATCTCCTTTGCTGTTTGGGGGACGGTTTGGCTGAGATGGTTCATTAGATTTGAGAGGTAAACGGCCGTTTCCCCCGCTTCATTGTTCGCCCCTTGTAATGCTTCGATAAAATGATAGGTGTAAATGCTCAAGCTGTTATCTAAACGAATCCATGATTTTTGGCTGCCGCGTGAAGATGTGAAAACAGCACGCCCTTCACCCTGTTTTAAGGTCTCGGTAATGCTTTTTGGCATGGAAATAGCATCAAATCCTGGTGGCAGTTCTAACGGCGTTACATCTTTGGAAGTTGCCATTCCCTCTGCATGACAACTATCAATAACGACCAATAATCGTTTGGCTGGAATCTTCCGTAAAGATGAGATGAAATCATCAGCCGCCAAGGCTGTGCCAGCTATGTCGAAGGGCTTCACATCACTGGGGATAAGATAATATCTCTCTGCTTTCTTATCCCACCAACCATGGCCAGAGAAGTACATAACGGCCGTTGCCTCCTCATCCTGCTCCACTTGCTCCTTCAACCAGCTTAACCCATCAAGAATGCCTTGTCGGGATGCCGTACTGTTTTGCAAAAAACGCAAATGTTCATCATCATTGGGATAGGCGCATAAGGTTTGATCTGTAAGGCAACTCTGGATAGCTTGGGCATCCCTAACTGTTACTGGCAATGACCATTTGGGGTAATTTTCACACTGCCCCACGCCGATCAACAAACTATATCCTTGCGTAAAAAATTGTTGCATAATTTCCTCTACTCTCATTTTCTATCATCATCAACTTTAACGAAATCACCCTTGACAATCACCCACCGATCTCCCGCTTTGGCTTCGGGGATGATGTCGCCGAGCAATTCGGGGATTGACATTTCAGTGTATGAGTCATTGACACAGTCAATGGTCGCTTTGCCCCGCGCCAGCCGCGCCAGCAGAATATCCAGCTTGAAGAAGTGGGGATCGTCCAGTTGGGCGCAGGTGGCACAGCGGCACGGGATTTGCTTATCATATTTCAGCTTGGCGGAGAAGTTGCTGTGCAACTCATCCAGCGTGCGGACGATCTGCATCAGCAGGTCGCGCTTGTTGCTACCGCTGACACGGATGCGAATCTCCCCTTCGCCGCGCAGTTCCAGCAGTTCAGCGCGGGCGTACTGGTCATGCAGAACCACGCCGACGCGCCACACCAGATCAGCTTCGATCAGCTTGTGCAGGACAACGATGGCGCGGCTGAGAATGCCGCGCGGCATGAAGAGCGGGTAGTTGTAGCGCAATTGCAAATCATCGCCGTTTTCCGGCCACTGGTAGGCGAGGGCGGTGCGTGGCAGCAGTTGCGGGGCGATGAACTCGTCGGCTGTGCCGCGCAGGGCGTAGCACAGTTGGAACTTTTCCATCAGGCGCAACAATTCGTGCCGATGACCGTCGTATTTGGCTTCGTGCCAGAGGGCGTGCAGTTGGCGGCGGCTGAATTGGCCGTGCGCGGCGGCGATCTGGGTGTTGTCGAGGACGCGGTAGACCGCATCTAACGCCCATGTGGGGTTGAGGATGACCAGTTCGCGGAGGACAGCATCCTCTTCAAAGTGGAGGATGTCGCCGACATTGTGCAGGTATTTGCTGAGTTGTAACGCATCCGCTTCGTCGTCGATGCCGCAGACGGCGCACAGTTTGAGGAAGTCGCGGCGATTGATTTTGTCGTGAGTGCTGTTGTTGATGGTTTGGCGTACCTCTACCCATTTGTGCGGGCGTGGTTGACCGACGTGATCAAGGGCGAGAAGGTACGTTTGCAGATGGGTGAGTAATTCTTCCCATCGGTGATCATCGGGGACATCGGCGAGGCTGAATTCGATGATCTCTTTGAGATTGGGGAAGCGAATACGCAGATGGGGCAGGTTTTCGATGACACATTCGTTGCCCTGTTGACGGTTTTTGTTTTTGAGCAGGATGATCGGGCTGTCGCCGCCGAACGCTTCTTGCATTTGCAGCCAGTCGTAGAAGTTGGTGTGTTCGCGGCGGGTGTCGGCGAGGAGGATGTAGACGGCGCGTTTGCTGAGGAAGAATTGATGGGTGGCGTAGTAGATGGATTGACCGCCGAAGTCCCAGATGTTGGCGGTGTATAAATAGGAATGAGTAGCGGGAACAGGAAACTGCCATTTCAGAATCTCTATGCCTTCAGTAGATTCTTGTGCAACTGGGAGTGATGAAACTGGATTCAAAAGTTTACGAGCAAGAGTAGTTTTACCCGCGCCTCCTTCACCAATGATGATGATTTTGGCTTCATAGAGGTACGCTTCGCCTTCTTTTGCCAGTTGGGCATAGTAACGTCGTACTACTTCTAAATCGACGGGATAATATGGGTTTGTTTCTGTTAAGGTTTCTTCCCATAATTCAGGTGGCGGCTGGGTGATAGGGTTATGCCAGATATATAGTTCTTTTAACTGCGGTATCTGCACTAGCCATTCGGGAACCGTCGTTAATTGGTTAGCCCCAAGATCAAGTGTTTGTAAATTTGTTAATTGAGTGATTTCAGGGGGGATGGCAGTTAGCTGATTATGACTCAAATTAAGTGAAATCAGATTAGTTAGTTGCGAAATTTCAGGGGGAACGACAGTTAACCTATTGCCATGCAAATCGAAGGATGTAAGATTACCTAACTGCCCAATTTCAGGAGGAATCGCTGTTATTTGATTTCCCCAAAGGTCAAATATGGTCAGGTTAGTTAATTGCCCAATTTCAGGGGGGATTGCTGTTAGTTTATTGTAATTAAGACCAAGCGTAACAAGATTGGTGAGATAGCTAATTTCAGGGGGAACGGCGGTTAACTGATTAGAATGAATACCAAGGTGTTTTAGGTTTGTTAGTTGCCCAATCTCAGGAGGAATAGCTGTTAATTTATTAGAATCAACATGAAAAGAAACTAAGTTAGTTAATTGTCCGATTTCTGGAGAAATGGCTGTCAACTGATTGTTTCCTAAATTAAGTTCTTGCAGATGGGTTAATTGAGTAATCTCAAGAGAGAGTACTGTCAATTTATTATTGCCTAAATCAAGTTTTCGAAGATTGGTCAATTGACTAATTTGGAGGGGAATAGCAGTTAACTCCAAATTATTCAAATCAAGCATATTTGCTGATCTTTCTTTCGCCTTTTTAATGCGGCGTACAGCTTCCTCATAAGCAGATTTGGAGGGTGCATTAGTTGATCTTATTTGTTTCCCTGAAAACGCATACACTACTCCCCTTTTATCCACAAAAGCAATGGTGTCACCACTAACGATAGGTGTGCCACGCAATTTCCCCAGCACATCTTCGCCGAGGGGGTATTGCCATTTTTGCTCGCCTGTGAGCGCGTCCAATACATATAAACGGCCGTTCTCACAAGGCGCAAACAGTAACCCATCACGCAACAGCGGCGGCGCGGCAAAATAACGCCCAGCCGTAAACCGCCAAATGACAGTGCCATCGGTTACGTTAATCGCTTGCATAGAATAAGTACGACGGGTCGATTCCTTCGCGCCCACATAGACATAATCGCCAGCGATGGGCGGCGATGTATGCCCGCGCCCGACAGGGGTAGCCCAACGCAGTTTGCCCGTCCGCACATCAATCGCGTGTAGTTTCTCGTTCCCGCCCGTCACATACAACGTACCATCCCAATAGGCTGGGGCATAGGGAATCCAATTGCCTGTTTCTTCTGCATACCAAAGGGGAGAGGCGTTGCCGTTGAAATCAACGGCCGTTATCACATTAGCCCGTGACCCGAAATAAAACGCATCTGACCCGACAGCGGGTGGTGAGGGTGTCCATGTAGGCAAATCATCTATCCGCCAGCGCAGTTTACCGCTATACAGATCAAGGCCATAACCAGCACGATTGTTAGTCGTGAAAAAAATCAATCCGTTGGCGACAGCAGGTGCAGACAAACTGTGAGCGGGAACAGGAAAACGCCATAGTTCTGCCCCTGTCATCGCGTCAAGGGCAATGAAGGCATTGTCATCAGTAGCCATCGTGCGGGTATCCTCAGTGGCAACGAGTACATGATTATCAACGGCCGTTAATATCCGTGCCACGCGCTGATTGGGGATGTCATATTGCCACTCTATCTCACCAGTAGCGGCCACCAGAGCATGGATCATTCCTTGTCTGGCTCCATACTTTCCCCCGCTTTCATTAGCGATGAATAAACGGCCGTTATACGCGGCGGGCTGGCTGTATGGCACGCCTGATACGCCAGGAAACTGCTTCTCCCACAATTTGCGATATAACTTATCGTCAATTTGATGGTGCTTTTCAAGAGTATATCTACTCTTCTTGATGTGAATATCTAGTAGCTCTTCCTGATGTACTAATAAACCGTGATCGTTAACAAAATGTATTTGTATGTTTCCTGTAGTTTCATGCAAAGGTGCTTTTAGAATAAATGAAGCTGGCCCATATGTGCCGCCAAAGCGATTTAGGATAATGGTCGGCTCCCCAACTGATTCATGGCTAAATAGAGAGCCTGTATCCAATATACAATATAGATTATGTTCTTCTTCCACATACGGCCACCCACCTTTTTGCCCTTCGGATCGAACATCAACAGTCATCAAATATGTCTTGCCAGTTTCAGCCTTGCGCGGGTAGCTTATAATTGGTCGAATAACTATTTGATGTGGATTTATATTATTCATTGTCACATCCTCCACCTTGTACATTTTGAACTGGCAACAAACTCAATCGAGCTAATGGATTGCCGTAATAGACATACATGAAGGTATAAATAAATCGCAATTGATTTTCTAGCGAATCCTTGTCATCGTTTAATTGTTTTGCTGCCATAGCACGCAATTGACGGAGTAATTGAACAGGTTTCGCTCCATTAGTCTTGTCGTGCATTGCATCTAAAATATAACGTGCGATCTCGCTGGCATATGTCGAACCTACAGGGCCTAATGTACCGATATAGCCTGATGCGATACGTTTTAACATGACGATGGGTAAACCATGTAATCTATACTCTTCTTGCCGCCGAATCACGCGACCTGAATGACAGGCGTTGACGAATAGAATTGGCCGTTCTGCCTGTTGCGTATCCAGATTTTCCAGTTGTAGAGGAATTAAACGGTTACTGGGGTTATTTCGTGAGCCATATGCAATTTTATCTATATCGTGAGGGGTAAACATGCCGTGACACCCCAAATATACCAGTCCTGTTTCTGACAAAGATTGTTTCAATCTGGCGCATAAATGGTCAATACTGGGATGAAATTCCGTTTCAAAAGATGCTAATAAATTTCGCTCTACTGTTGTATCAGACAATTCTTGATCATCTAAATAAGCAACGATATGTCCTGTGAAGGATTCTGTTCTAATTTCTAATTTTTTATGCCCTAATGCACCAAGTGGTATAGGCAGCCAACGGGCAATGGATACGATAGCCCCCAAGTACACGCCATCTTCGAGTTCTAACATTTCCCAGGGGATTTCAGTATCCGTATGGTCATAAATCACAAGTTGCATATCCTTGCCCAAACGCTGAAATAAAATATGCACCCATTTTAGCAGCGTTAATGGATTGTCATTTTGATACCGTGTTACATCCTCAAATTCGATCTTTATATTTGCCGTATCATCAGAGAATGCACGAACATCGCCTAAGACAATGCTTGTCTTTTCTTCGTCTGCTATGAAATCAGCAAGGCGAACTTTTGGCGGGGTGAATGGGATAGTGTTTATTCTTCCTGTAGCTGAATGACCAAAACAGGTTAATTTGATTTTTTCACCGAGACGTTCTACATGAATAAAAGCGGTTTGCTCTGGCCGTTCCATCGCCAAATCCACATTAACCGCATCTAATGAACTTTGGTCAATCGGGTTGTAATTTCCAGCAAGGAAAATGGGGAGGGTAACGGCCGTTTCTGGCCTAGATCGTCTGCTTCCACGTTTGAATAGTAATTCCAACGTTGCTTTCCCATATGGCAGATGTGCCGCCGTTTCCAATTCAAATTCATACTCATATCCATTTGCCTCATCTTCTATCAACGTCGTTTGTGGATTGGTGATACTGATGGCTTGGTCAACGCCCGTTCCTTTCACTTGTAAATACAAAGCGAGCGATGATTGTATATGGATACATTTTTGCGTTTTAGATTTCGTTTCAGGAACTACTTCGGATTCTTCAGGGCGAGCCTGAACCGTAATTATATATCTTTTGCCTGGTTCTAATTGGGTAATAGGCTGCATATTAGAATCAAATCCATTTGGTTCAATATCATCACCCCATATATCCAAATGAAAGCAGATAGGCAACATGGGGCGCACCTCTGTTTTCATGGTTACATCATGTACGGAGCCGCCATCGTTGGCTGTTACCGTTTGCTGCACCAATGCTGCTCCGCTAAACCTGCTCATATTCGCACCTCTGGAATGAGAGGGATTTCTTGGTGATCGGCTCCTAGCATCTCTGCTAGACTGATTGGCAATTCCGCATGGTATTGAGGCTGCGGGTCTAACAGGAAGGTGCGTAATCGTTTCATATCCTGAAAATGTCGCGCCGTTTGCAGTGCATCCTCAATACCCTCCCGATTAACTGGCATTTTGATTTGCCCACTGACGCTGGCGGCAAGAGGCACATTGCCCCGACCATCGGTGATGATGATGAAGCGTGTTTCTTGGATGTGCGAACGGCCGTGTTCCTGTGCCTTCTGCACCACCTGATAAGCCATCTCCAACCCATGTGCTAATGGTGTGGCTCGACCAGGCTGTGCTTCCAATGCCTCCCCAATACGCGGCGTTAATAACGACCGTGCCACCACCTTTTGCGCCCGCAATTCATCCTCCTCATGGCGATCCGAACCAACTTGTATAATCGTAATACTGGCACGATTGACATACGCCCAACGTAAATGCGGAATCAATGCTTGCTGCCATTCACAATCACGCAGGCTTGTATAATCCAAGAGTAGCAATAGCATTTTCTCTGGTTGCGGTATACGGCGGTGACGACGTAAATCAGTTGAAGATAGAATGAATTGATTCACTTTGTCTGGATGAGATCGACGACGTACTTTCTGGTACAACGCCGCCTCCAAGAATGTGGGAATCAACGCTAAATCTTGCAAAGAATCGGCTGGCTGTGTGCCAATAATAGCACCATGCTCAATCGAAAAGGCTTGTTGGCGACGTAAGGGAAGTTGCAGGGTAAATAATTCACGATCAATCGGAGCTTTGTCTTCTGGGTAAGGATCGGTCGGCAACGGTGAGCTAATCGGAAATGTTTCTGAATCATCTGATTCAATAACATTGGATGATTCAGAAGACACAGATGTATCCGATACACTCTCCTCGTCATCAAATGTCATGTCAGTTTGCGGCTCAGTTTCTGATTCTAGCGGTTCTGGTTCTGGTTTTTGCGGCTCTGTTTCATCCAACTTTATTTTGGATTGGGGCAGGGATAAACCAATCAGGATGGCTGCTTCATCAATATGATGGGAGGAAACAACTTCATCTCTCGCCAATCGCGCCACTGCCCGCCCCAACCGCGCCACCGCCAATTCCCGCCGTACACCAGGATGTGTCAACCCATCGCTATAAGCAAGAACCCGTTGTATCGCTTTTGGCGATAACCTTGGTAATGAGTATTTGACGGTTACTTTTTTACGCCATTTATCTGGCAAATCAATAGTAGTGGTCGGCAAATCAGCAGACGTTTTTAGCTCTTCCAACCAAGCTAAAATCGCTGTTGTCGAGGGAATCGGGCGTAATTGTGGTGTCGGCAACCGCAACGCAAAACGATCTAATAAGTGAGGTGAAACTTGCCCCACTTTATCTTGTGGACAAGCGGCCAACCAGCAAATGCGTGGTTGCCAGATCGATGTATGATCATGCCGCTCTAAATGAGCAACGGGTGCGTCCATCAGAGTGATACAAGCACGGGAAGCGGCCAAACTTAGACGGGTCAAATCAGGAATAACGACCAACAGCCAGTCATCATCATTCCAATTTCTGGTCAGCAACCCATCTTTCCAAATAACAGATAACCCCGTCGTGCTATCTGTTGCGGACGGTATATGGCTGCCCCACAAATCATCCTCTTGCGCCAGCCCGCCTAAATGGGCAACTTGTATCTTTTGTTTGGTTGTGAGGGTAAGGAGTTGTTGCAAGCTGGAAACGGCCGTTTTCAACGTCAAAGAATCTGCGTCAAATAACAGAATCTGACGTAAACCAGGTTCTAAAGCAGCAGCGGCTAAACCTTGCCAAAAAGAGTCGGGAACGACTTCGCCCATTATGCTTGCGCCACTACTCGCGTCGATAAATTCGCCATTCTATTAGCACCAACATCTAACAAATCAGCCACACGCTGATTATCTTCCACCAACCAACGCTCATTTTGGTTTTCACGACGATGGGTAAGTACGAGCGGGGCGACATCCCGTAAATGTTCAAGAGAAACTTCATCCGCGCCCTTTCTCGCTGCCTGCGCTTGTGCTGCTAATGCCAAATAATAATCAGCACGATGACCGATAACCTCAAATGCAGTTGCTAAATCTACACACCCTTGAGCCACATCTACATCCATCGTGATGTTCTGAAATTCCTCTCGGGCAGTTTCTAGCTTTGCTTTAGTTTCGTTGTTTTTGGAATTGGCATCCTGTAAAAAATCAGACTCCTCCCCATTAGTGTAAACCGCTTTATCAAAAGCTAACACCCTTTGTAAAATTTTGGCTCGTTGATCAGATTGTGTCATGATATGCGCCATCAGGCCAAAACGATCCCGCAACTGCGGTCGAAGATGCCCCTCTTCTGGATTCATCGTCCCCACCAGTGTAAAGCGGGTTTTCTCTGAAATATCAAGGCCTTGCCGCTGAACTGTTAAGATACCAGTAGCGGCTGTATCTAAGATGATATTGACGATATGGTCATCTAACAGGTTTACCTCATCAATGTAAAGGATTTTTCCATTAGCATCTTGCAGTAACCCTGTTTGTTTCTCAAACGACCCTTCCATCAAATTCTCAATCTGCCAACCACCCACAACACGGTCTTCAGTTGCATTGATGGGTAATGTTATGGGCAAATCATCATACATCATGCGAGTAAAGGCACGAACAATAGTAGATTTACCCGTACCACGATGCCCGCTAACCAACACACCGCCCAGTCGCGTGTCGGCAATATAAGCAATTTCTAATGCCCGTTTCAAATCGCTATGCCCCACAACTTTGCTATAGGGAAAAATAAGAATATCATTATCACTCATCGTATCTCCTTCGCTTTCCATGTCATTGTCACCTGTAACTGTGCTTCGGTGCTGGTTTTGGCGATGATTGCACCCGCTTGCGCTTCTAACTTGATGGAGAATTGCAATTGGAACTCATCAGGTTTGGCATCCTCGTTCATCTCTTTGAGGTTTTTCACGGCACGGGTCGCGCAATCTTTGGCTAAATCCATACCATTACCAAACAGGTCACGCGCCATATCCATTCCCTTGCTTCCATCGCGTAAATCTCGATAGGGGCTGGTATCTATTGGCTCATCAACTTCAATAGCAATGGTAATTTCTTGACCGTCTACATTTTGGGTATTTTCATATATAGGCATACTTGTCTCCTCATGGACGCTTACACTCGGTGAATTATAGTACAATGTTATTGAACTTGATAGAAACGAAAAGTATTCAACACGGGTATTTTAGCCTATCCTCCAGTATAGTATATTTTAAAAATTGTTCCCGAGTATAAATGCTCCGAAATTGCCAAATTAACAAACCTTAATGCCTGATCGCACTCGACTAGAACATACTGGAATATACCATTTTGGGGGATATGGAAAAACACCCATATTATAAGGAAAACGGCCGTCTCTGACACAACGTGCAACCGACGGTTTTTCTACATTCGGTTGGAAACCGTTATTTGCTTTATATTTGAATTAGAGTGCTGCTAGGTTGTCGTTAATTTCAGATTATCTACCACATGCTCTTTTGCTATTTCTCCTAATACGACCATTTGATGAGAATCCAGAGCTAAATACCCCTGCTGAATCAGGATGTCCACATCGACAGTCACAGATTTGCGGCTCATGCCGTGCAGACGATTATTCCACCGATTCCCCTCCCACTTCTTCATCTCCAAAGCACGTGAGCCAACCAACAACTTCGCCAGCCCGCTGCGGCTTAGGCGACCCGGATTGTCGCGCACGCAGGCGACGATGATGCGCTGAATGTAGACCAGATCGGATGATTCCATGTGAATAGTATAGCGGCAAAAGGGAGGAAGTGGCAGGGGGTATTGGGGACATTTTTGTAGTGAAAATGCCCCTAATGCTTTCCAGAGCCACCCATCCAATGTGCAGCGCGTAACCGCGCCAATGGAGCGAATTTCTTTAATCGCAGGGAACAATCACCTGCAAGGAGTCCTCCGTCATGAGTATCAATATCCCGCAGATTATTTGGGCAATCATCATTGTGATTGCCACGACCATTATCGCCTATCTGGGTGTGTGCGAAGAAAAATGAACGTCACCACCATACCAACTGGAGTCGCCTATGGATGAATTAAAAGCAGAACTCAAGAAATTGCCCATCGTTCGCGTGGGTGAACGCAGCTATATTTCGCACCAAACGGCCGTTAACACA
Source organism: Anaerolineae bacterium (assembly GCA_015486215.1). Taxonomy (GTDB): domain Bacteria; phylum Chloroflexota; class Anaerolineae; order Promineifilales; family Promineifilaceae; genus S016-13. The sequence continues at coordinate 11,266 of WFSA01000156.1, forward strand.
ACGGCCGTTTTTCTTTTCCCCAATCACACTCCAGAGCAGATAGATGCCGCCCAATACGAACACATCTTGAAAACGGCCGACACCGCCTGTTGCGAGATGGGGTATCCCGTCATCGAAAAGCTGACCCCGCCCGATGTCCAATTCTCCGAAATTGGATTGTACTTCGGCACACCCATACCAGAATCTCCCCCTCCTGATACGGAAATTGTCATGGTCGGGCCTGGCCGCGTCGAAGCGTTGCAGGACGGCCATCTTCTCGATGCCCGTCTTAGCCAATTGGGGGTCGATGAAGTCACCCAGCAACATTTCAAAATCCCCGTCACCGCCTCAGATGGCGTTATTGACCTGATGCGCCGCGCTGTTGCCTCCAAATGGGGCAACGATTATCGTGGTTTGTGGCATGATATTCTGGGCATGTGCATCGCTGCTGGTAAGGATGTCAACCCGCTTGAACGCCATTTCACGGTCATCATTCGCGGCGTGGGCAGACGGCGGTATTGGCGGATGAAATCGCTTGTTAAAAGTGATCATACGAATGCCCCCTACCTGACAATCATGCTGCTGGATGAGCCGATTGCCGACAAATTATTCCCGCTCGGTCACGTCGTTATGACAGCTGGCATTGCTGCGTTAAATGTAGACATCGCCTCCTTTTTAGCCCGCCATGAGCAGGGAGATTGGGGCGAGTTAGACGCTTTGGATCGGCGACAGAATGAAACGGCCGTTACCCAAAACCTCCGTATTCTATCCGCCTACACCGTCTCCCTCGCCAACGATGAGACGGTTAAAGCCTGGATTATCACCGAAGCAGATCGGTCAGTGACAACGGTGTTGCTTGCGTCCGAGTATTGAAATTTAACCCGTTACGATAATTTCGCAAACGGCCGTACTGAGCCGTGTCGAAGTGGCCGTTATCCCCCTATTCCTTCGAGAAAAACAATCGCTCTCTTCCATATATATGATATATGTGCATCAGATGCACACCTATCCCCAACAAGGAGAAAATCTTATGCTTACCGCCCCCCTGAACGCCTTTACCCCTCACCCCGCCCAGATGCGGACGCAGTACGACAGCGACAACCTCGCCGCCCTCGCCCTGCAAATTCATGAACGTGGCTTGAACGAGTGGCAGCCACTCGTTGCGTCCAAGCGTGCAGACAGCACCGATGATGATCTCAGCTA
>WFSA01000157.1 GCA_015486215.1 Anaerolineae bacterium
AGTGAACGGCCGTTGCCCGCAGGCATCAAGCGCGGTCTGGAGCGATGGGCGGAGCGGGGGATTGAGGGGCAGTTGGAAACGGCCGTTATCCTGCGCGTCAATGATGCCGCCATCTTAGACACCTTGCGAAACAATCCCAAAACCCGCGCCTGCTTCGGTGAAAGTCTGGGCGAGTTTGCTATCATGGTCACCGATTGGGAGAAACTGCTCTCGGCGGCGGCACAATTAGGGTTGTTGATCGATCATGGGTAGATGGGGGATAGTGCAACGCGGATGCTTCGCACGCGGATTTGACGGATGAACGTGGATATAATAAAAAAATCCACGTTTATCTACGTTTATTCGCCCGATCCGCGTCAGGCCATTTATGAAAAACAATTATACGTTTGTCATTCCCGTGCCTGTCCTCACGAAGGTGGGGATGGGGGCGGGAATGACAATCAAAGTTTTGGATGATTTAAATTTAAAAATGGCCTTATGTTCATCATAGATTTCTACGCCAACTCTACTTATCCATTCTGAACCCAAGCCAGATCGCTTCCATTTCGACTGCGGTCATGCCGCCATGACGACCGTAGAAGCGTAACTCTTTCTCTTTATCTCCGCGATTGATCAAAGTATAATCACCGCGCATGGCGACGACGACATCGCCGAGACGGTCGGCGGCGGCAGGGGCGTATGGGGGCTGTCCAAATAAGCCGGCGTTAAGCGCGTCTTGGGAGAGCATGGCAAAGGCAGCGTGGCCGAGATTTTCATTGATGTAGGTGACTATATCGTGGGAACGGCCGTGTTTGGCATACAAATACAATGTGCGCGGTTCTCCCGCCGCTTTCATAAACAACATCTCCTGCAAAGCGGGATGGTCTTCAAAGAAAAGCATCTTCTCAGGCGGGGTGATGATGTGACCATGATCGGAGGTGATGAAAACGGCCGTTTTCTCCCGCGCTCCATCGCTCAATTTTTCGCATAACTCTTTTGCAAATGCGGCAACATACGCTTCCGCTTCAGCAGCAACGGCGGGATGTTTCCAGCCGTGCGTATGTGCCAAACTGTCGACCATCGGCCAATAGGCGGAGATGAACAGCTTTTCACCCTGCTTCTCTTCCAACAGGTCACGCAACAAAACAAACATCTCTGGCACGGAAGAGAAACCAATCCCATCTGTCACTCCGCGATCATGCATGAGACTCAATGCTGAATCAATAATTTGATGCCCTTTAAAAGCGTAAGAATTTACACCAGCAGCGGTCAACTGCTCACCAAATCCCTGTCCATGCAGAAAATTTTCTGTGTCCAGGCCAGCATCAACTAACGCGTCCGGATAGCTACCAAAAATAGGGCTGAATTTGAGCATGAGTGAGGAGGAGGCATACTCAGGCAGGAACAGCCGAAGGCCGACCATCCCGTGCTGAGCGGGTGAAAGCCCTGTCCAAATGCTGCTAAGGGCGGCGACGGTGGTTGAGGGGTAAATGGAGGTGATCTTTTGGGAAACGGCCGTTTTGCTCAAAATCTCAGAAAACTGCTCCTTATATCGCTGTAATAAATTCCAACCGAAGCCATCGACGATGAGCAGAACAACGCGCTCAATATCATCACCCATTGGCTGCCACAATTCAGCATCCAATGGGGGCAGACCATCGAACGGTACATTGAGCATGGCGGCGATGGTGGCGGGGATATTGGCTATGGAACGGCCGTTGTATAACGGCCGTATAAATTCATCGGGTAGCTGCTTCATTTTTTCTCCAGTACATCTATCTTAAAACGTAACTACTCAGCCTCTCAATGATTTCATCACGAAGACACAAAGATCACAAATAAAGTCTTAAGAATTTTCATGTTCTTCGTGCCTTTGTAGTAATTTTTCATAATGGCTGAGTAGTTAGGCCATTTATGAAAAATAATTATATGTTTGTCATCCCCGTGAAGAGGGGAATCCATATATTTTCGAGGAGTGGATTCCTGCTTTCGCGGGAATGACAGATGGAAGTTTCTGGTTTTATTTAATCCTCAGTAACATCTCAATAAATTGGGGCAAAGACTTGACAGGTTTCATAAGAGTCTCGCGTTTTACACGAGAGTATTATAGAAAACCTGTCAAGTCTCCCCGAAATTTTGAGAAGATACAATCCTCATTCCTTAAAACAAAAAGAGAGATCAGGACGATACCCCAATCTCTCTTTGAAAAGTAAACGGCTAACGGCCGTTTTCTTCTTATGTTCTGTTATTTATTTAATTTAATGACGCTCGCAACGCATCGACCTGTCCAGCAACACTATTATCCACAACTTGATCACCGACACGAACGATTAAACCACCCATAATAGATGGATCAATCTTAAACTCAATATCAGTCGCACTCAAGGAGCTAGATACATTTGCTTGCTCTTCATCAGTCAACGGCAACGCGCTGGTGACAACAGCATTATCACCACTCATATTGCCCACATCTGCCGGCGTTTTGGCGAAGAAGTCAGCAATAATCGCATGTTGACGGCTTTCATCCAGCCCTTCACCGATCAATTTGTTGGCGGCGGCGATGGCGATAGCGGAGATTTGTCCACGCATCTCTGCGAGAACGCCATCTCGTTCAGAATCAGCAGCCACAACGGCCGCTTCCACAGTCGCTTTAGCAGATTGAACTGCTTCTGCTTCAATTGCTTTAGCTGTTTCTTCCGCTTGAACGGCCGCTTCGGCGCGAATGTTAGCCGCTTCAGCGCGTGCTGCGTCCAAAATTTTCTTTGCTTCTACATCCGCATTGTCACGCGCTACGGCCGCTTCGCGAGCATCTTCCAACCCTTTTGTGATACGGGCTTTCCGATCTTCCAACGCCTTCAACATCGGCTCATACAAATATCCCTTCAACACCATAAACAATATGACGAAGAGAATAATTTGCATCCCCAAAAATCCAATACTAATTCCTAATGCTGCCATGTTTCATCCCTCACTTAATAAATTACTGTACCATCAATATCAATCTATAATCCACAAGTTTGTGTTCGTTTAAGCTACTTGAGCAACGAAGATAAGAATAAGGGAGACGACGAGCGCGTAAATGGCAACTGCCTCAGCCAACGCAACACCCAAAATCATATTACTCATAATCTGTCCAGCAGCATCAGGGTTACGAGCAATACCTTGTACTGCACCCGAAACAACAATACCTACACCAGCACCAGCACCGATGGCTCCTGTCATTGCCAATCCCGCGCCTAAAAATTTTAAACCATTTGCTATCAAGAGAGCTGCTTCTGCATCCATAATAAAAATCCTCCAAAAGATTTTTCAGTTATTTTTCTATTTCCTCAATTTGTTTTATTGAGAATTTATTTATTTCTTTGAAAAAAGGTATCTTCTCAGCATTCTAGGGAGACTTGACAAATTTTCCTAATGATACTCGTGTAAAATAAAGGGCTGATGAAATTTGTCAAGTCTTGTCCCGATTTATTGAGAAGATACGAAAAAAATATATACTCTGTCCGTTTTTATACAGACCGTTACGTTCATCTATATTAATGTCCGTCGTCGTGACCATGCCCTTGTGTCGCACCAGCCATAAAGGTTAATGTCAACAAGGCGAATACAACAGCCTGCAAGATACCTACACCAAATTCTAAATGATAAAAAACGATATTCGCTACGGGCGCTAAACTAGCGATAACGGCTAATAGAACCGCGCCAGCAAAGATATTACCCAAAAGTCGGAAAGCGAAAGAGACTGTCTTGAACAATTCACTGATGAATTCCAGCAAGCCAACCATAGAATCCATGACTGCTAATGGACTCTTAGCAATAGCTTCGCCATCCCAGACGAAGAATTTCGACCAGTATTTGATCCCCTGCGCTTTCATGCCGTAATATTGAGTCATCACAACAGAGATAATCGCCAAAGCCAACGTGAAGTTAAGATCGGTTGCTGCCGAACGAAAGAACGGAACGATTGTCCATTGTGCATCCTCTGGTGCTTTACCGTTCGCATCGGGACGCGCCTGTAACAGCAACGGCCCTTTTTGCAGATTACCTTCACGTTTTTCTTTTGACGCATGCTCAGCTTCATCGAAGGCAAACTTAGCTTCTTCATGCGTCCCGCCATCAGCCAAAACAGCTTGTTCAGCTTGTTCGCCACGGAAATGTGCCATATTCTCCCATTTACCTATTGACTCATAAAAGGGGAGGATGCCCATCCAGTTAGAGACCACAATCCACAAAATAAAAGTCATAAAGAAGGGGAAGAAGTCGCGCGTCCATTTACCAGCAGATTGCTCCACATAGCCATATGCACCTTCGATGATCATTTCAAAGAAATTGTAGAAGCCTGTGGGGACTTCATCAGCCGTGCGTGATTTCGGGTTCAACGCAACTGCCATTCCCATGATAACGAAGAAGGCCATCAATGTGGCAATAAATGTATTTGTTATTCCAATACCAGCTACGGTGAATACTATTTCACCCGGTAATTGGATATAGGGCAGGACAGGCGAGAACGAATATTCAAGCCCTAACAAGCCACTAATCGGGTCTTTTCCCATGACACCGCCAAGCAGTACCAAGAGCGCAACACCGATATAAACTACCGTACGTTTTTTCATATTTCTGTGTTTTCCTCCATGTCTTCCTTATCAACTTTAAAACTTTTCTGGGCACGGCTAACGGCCGTTAAACTCATACGCACGGTCAAATACAGAGAGATTGGCACGCTGCCAACCATGAACAAAACTGTAAATATCGCTTTCGTATTCAGGAATTTATCGAGCAACAACCCTGCGCCCAATGCTATAAAAATTATAAACACAATCAAACAGCCGACTTGCCCGACAACACCAGCAAGTACGGCTGCTTGATTAATTTCTACTTTATCTTTCATTAACCCACCCCAAACGTAAGTTCGTGGATTATATCACAACGAATATGGCAAGCAATCGGTCAGCCGCTCAACGCAAAAAATGCTGTGGCCGCCTCTTGTGTCCATTCATATGCGGAATTTGCAAACACGCCGAGATAAACAATGACGATAAGCGAGACCCATAACCCAATCCATGCGGAACGGGAGACGGGAATCGGCACATCTTCTTTATCTGTGGGATAGAGGTAAACGTATTTGAGAACGCTCAGATAGTAGTACAAAGCCACAAAAGCGTTCAGCAAGCCAATGAGTGCCAGCCACCATAACCCTTGTTCAACGGCCGCTCTAAAAATGAAGAACTTGCCCAAGAAACCAGCCGTCGGCGGGATGCCGCTCAATGAGAGCAGAGCGAACAGCAGGATCAACGCCAAATAGGGAGAGCGGCGGCTCATTCCATTAAAGTCTGTCAATTCATCCGCACCAGCATCTTTAGCGACTAAGGCAATCACGCCAAAAGCAGCGATATTGGTGAAGGCATACATCAAGAGATAGAACATAGACGCGCCTGCCCCTTCGGCGGTGAAGGTGACAACACCTATGAGCAGATAGCCAGCCTGTGCGATGCTCGAATAGGCCAACATACGTTTGATATTTGTCTGCGAGATAGCGGCAAAGTTGCCCACTATCATCGAGATAATAGCAATAGCGACCAACATCGCCCACCAGAAGCTCGTATCATTGGGAATGCCGACCGCGCCAGAAGTGAATACGCGGAATATAACGGCAAATCCAGCCGCTTTAGATGCGGTGGACAAGAAGCCTGTGAACGGTGTCGGAGAGCCATGATACACATCGGGTGTCCAGAAATGAAGGGGAACGGCCGATATTTTGAAACCAAATCCAACAAAGATCATCACAGCGGAGATTAAAAATACACCATTAAGTTCAGGAGAAATCCCACCGGCATTCGCCCGCACCATTCCTCCAATCGTATAGATATTGGTGTACCCCGTTATGCCGTAGAGGAGGCTCATGCCATAAAGCATCACGCCAGTGGCGAACGCGCCATAGACAAAATATTTCATACCCGCTTCTACAGAGAGTTCTTTATCAACGTAAAAACCAGCGAGCAAATACGATGATATACTGGCTGTTTCTAAGGCGACATAGAGCATGATAAGGTCAGACGAAGCTGCCATCAAGCTGAACCCCATCGTCGCAGAGATAAGCAAGGCGTAATATTCGCCCCGTTGGAGACGCTCTTCATCTATGGAAAGCAGTGCGGTAATGATGAGGGCGGAAAGAAAGATGACACGAAAAACAAGTGTCGCCATATCGCCGCGAATCATACCGCCCCACATCGCTTCAGCCGATGCGGGTGTGGCTGAGAAAGAGAGGGCAACGGCCGTAAGCAAAATAGCAAACGCGCCCCATGCGGTCAACAAGCCCACGTCACGCGGAGATGCTGATTTTTTTAGCTTGTTATAGAAGAGAACAAGCATCATCAATAGTAGTAAAAGTAGCTCTGGCACAAGTGCCATGCCCCACTCAAGGGTGACATCTGGACTCACTTATGCACCTCCTAACCATGTGATTAGATTTACAGCAATATGTTGTACGGTATCAATCACTGTAAATGTTTGTTGTGCTTCATGCAGCCGCTCAACCACGGGCATCATTGCTGATTCAACAATGGGGACGATGATGGCGGGATAAATACCGATAGCAATCAAGATAACAGAGAACATTATCAATACGAACTTATCAATGGGACGTATTGGCCGCATGTCATGCCATTTTTTGCCGTCGTATTCACCAAAGAAGACTGAGCCGATAGCGCGAACGATATAAGCGGCGGTGATAATGATCGCAAGGGCGGCGACAAGGGCAATATATGGATAATATGCAGATGGGTTCCATCCAAAAACAGCATTAGAACCGAGATCGAGCGTACCGCCACTCCACACACCGACAAAAATCGGGAATTCGGCGATGAAACCTGAAAGACCGGGCATACCCATTGAAACAAGACCGCCGAGTATGAAAGCAAAGGCCGTCCACGGCAGCACCTTCATCATTCCGCTCAACTCATCCAAACTGCGTGTATGTGTGCGGTCATAAATCATACCAACCACCGAGAAGAAGAGCGCGGTCATCACACCATGACTGACCATCTGCACCCCTGCCCCGGTGAAGCCGATGAGTGCCATTGAGGCAAATCCCATCGAGACCAAACCCATATGACTAACGCTTGAATATCCAATTAGATACTTCATATCTCGCTGCCGCATGGCGACGAATGCGCCATAAACGACATTGATGAGCGTCAAGAATATGATGAGCGGCATCCAGTAAACGGTGCCTTCGGGCAGGATTTGAATACCGACGCGCATGGAAGCGTATGCGCCGAGCTTCATCAACACACCAGCATGAATCATGGAAACGGCCGTTGGTGCAGCCACATGCCCATCAGGAGACCAGTTATGGAACGGGAAGACACCCGCCAAAATACCAAATCCCATAAAGAGCGGCATGAACCATTTAATCTGATCGCTAAGCGGGAAATGCACCTCAGACCAAACACGCAAATCAAACGTAATAGGCAACCCTGCTTCTGGCAATTTAAACATCAGCACCAAGAAAGCGATGAAGGAGATAAAACTGCCGATGAGCAAGAATAGTGTCAGCTTCATCGCCGCATACTCTCGCCGCTCCTTCCAGCCCCAGATGACGATCATGATGTACATCGGCAATACAGCCAGTTCATAGAAGAAGAAGAGCAAAAAGCCATCTACCGATACGAACACACCTTGCACACCAGCCACAAGCAACATGAAAAACGCATAAAATTCACGCGGGCGGTCGCTGATACCCCATGAAATGAGGACACCGCCAAGCCCGACAATTGATGTCAACAGTACAAGCGTAGCACTCAAGCCATCTACACCCATAATATAGTTGATACCAAGAGATGGAAGCCACTCATGTTCTTCCATGAACATAAGTGTGTCAGCCCAGCGCGTACCTGCTGCCGGCAAATTCTGATTATAGGCAATGTACATATACAACGAGAGCATCACCCCAATAATCATAGTTGCCAGACCAAGCATCCGCGCATTCTCGCCGCGCTCTTTTGGCAACATCAAAATCACAGCCGCCGCTAACAACGGCGACAGCGTCATGACTGATAAAAACGGAAAATTCAGAACATCCATATGCCCTAACCTAAGATAAATATGGAAACGAAGGTTTGTTCAACCTTCGCTCCTCTAACCAAGACCAAGAAGTGATTTGGTCACTGTGTCATTGATAAAAACGAGTACCCATTGCGGCCAAATGCCCAATGTGAGCATCAAAACCATCAACGGCCATATAACAAGATGCTCGCGGAGAGTCATATCCTTCAAGCCAACCCATTTGGGATTGATGGGACCGTGCAAGGTTTCGCCCAACGCTTTCAAGATATATGCACCTGTCATCAGCAAGCCAGCCATAGAGAAGATAAGCTGCCATGTGAAGACACCCCAAACGCCGCGTGCAACCAACAGTTCGCCGACGAAGCCGTTCAAGCCGGGCAGGCCGAGCGAAGCCATGCTGGTGAAAAGGAAGAGTGCACCGTATATAGGCATAATTGCCCATAGGCCGCCGTACTTCTTCAACTCCAGCGTATGTGTGCGTTCATAGAGGACACCAACAAGGAAGAACATCGCCGCCGCTGATACCCCATGATTGAACATTTGCATGACAGCACCATTGGTCGCCATGATCGCATCACCACTGATTGCGGTTGAAAAATCACGGCCGTAAACGAACGCCGTCATCGCCAGCCCCAGCACAACGAACCCCATATGATTGATAGACGAGTAAGCCACCAATCGTTTGAAATTCCACTGTCCAAAAGCAGCAAACCCGCCAAAGATGATGCTCAACGCGCCCAGCGTTGCCAGCGTGCCAGCCGCCCAATTTGCATGTAACGGGAATAGCGGGATGACCAAGCGCAAGAAGCCGTATGCGCCCAATTTCAGCAATACGCCAGCCAACATCATTGAGCCAGCGACGGGAGCTTGTGTATGCGCGTCTGGCAGCCATGTATGGAACGGCCAGATGGGGACTTTGATAGCAAAAGCGACCATAAATGCCCAGAAAGCGACATTCTTGAACGCCCATACAGAGATGCCCGTTCCTGCCAATGTCGCATCTGGCGGCAGGTTTACCCATACATCCATCAATTTAATGATGTCATATGTGCCAGTCGCCAATCCCATCACTTGAATGGAGAGCAATAAGCCCAAGCTGCCAGCCATCGTATAAATCATAAACTTAAACGAGGCGTAGTTGCGGTCTTTGCCGCCCCACAAGCGAATGAGGAAGTACATCGGCACTAATCCAAATTCCCAGAAAATGAAGAAGATGAGTAGATCAAGTGAGGCGAACAAGCCTAACATGGCCATTTCCATGATGAGGAAAAGGAACATGTACATCTTTACTTTTTCTTTGATATTGAAGGATGCCAAAATTGATAATGGGGTCAACATTGTTGTCAATAAGAACATGACAAGGCTGATACCATCCAGCCCCATATGAAAACTTGCGCCAAGTGCAGGGAACCATTCGGCCTGCACTTCAAAAGCAAAACCGCCGCCATAGCGGAACTCCGCATTATAGGTAAACCATAATACAAGCGTTCCCGCCAGCGGCACGAGGCTGAACAAAAAGCTCAACCGTCGGATTGTGTTCTTCGCATCATTGGGCATCATCAAAATGATGAGCGCGGCCAACGCGGGAAAGAAAACAATAAACGCAAGGAGATTATTTTGAATAAATTCCATCAGGTCTCCTAAAAAACATTAAAACATTTGGCTGATTTGATCTAACCAGCCGTAGTTAATTGCCAATACAACGAATGCCAACGCCGACGCGATCAATGTTGATACAAGAACATATTCCTGCATCCGCCCTGTCTGCAATTGGCGGAAAGTGGCGGCCACAGCTAAGAATTGGTCTTTAACCCAATCAACACCATCGCCAAAGACTGTCAGCTCGAACGCACGCACATAACGGCCGAAACCGTAGAAAGAGCGGGCGACAAGATGAATAAAGCCGTCAATGAATCCTTTATCCATCCACATGTAGACGAAGGTTTCTGAGAACCAAATCACAGGTTGAATAAGAAGGACATCGTATAGTTCGTCCCAATACCATTTGTGATTGAAGAAAGTGTGTGCTGGGCCGAGTGCTTTGACGAGCGGATCTTCTTCTCCTTTTTGGAGGGGATTACGGCCGTAAATCTCATAACCCAAGAACAATCCGCCCAATGCCACTGCAAGGGAGGCGATCAGTGGTACCCATGTAAACTCAAAAGCGGCTATCGCATAGCTGTGAGCGATAATGCCCGCCTCAGATAAATGGTGCAAAGTCGTGTGCAGCGTCGCCCCAATCATATGATGCGCCCAATTATTATCTACCAAAGGGCCAAGAATGGGGAAATCTTCAGGAATGCCAACCCAGCCAGCCACGACAGCGAAGAACGCCAGCCCCATCAGGGGGAAGGTCATAAAGTTGCTGCTTTCATGGGCATGCTCAGCCAGAGGCGAGCGTGCTTCGCCGAAGAATGTCATGCTGATTTGGCGCATGGTGTAGAAGGCGGTCAAGAAGGCAGCGATAGCCAAAACGATGAGAACCATTATCCCGATTGGATTCCCAGCGTTGTAGGCGTGCCAAGCGGAGGCGAAAATCTCATCTTTTGACCAGAACCCTGCGGTAACGAAGGGAAGTCCAGAGAGTGCCATCCCACCGATTAAGAATGTCCAATAGGTGATGGGCATTTTATGGCGCAAGCCGCCCATGAAACGCATATCTTGCGGGTCGGTGTGATGATCATGGACATGGTGTGCGCCATGCTCCATACCGTGAATGACGGAGCCGGAGGCGAGGAAGAGTAACGCTTTGAAGAAGCCGTGCGTGATTAGATGAAAAACGGCCGCTACATAAGCTCCCGTCCCCAAAGCAGCGATCATAAAGCCTAATTGGGAAATCGTGGAATAAGCCAGCACCCCTTTCACATCATTTTGGGCGACGGCGATCGTGGCCGCCATAAGAGCAGTGAATGCACCGATGCCGGCAACAACCCATCCCACAGGCACGGTGCTTTCTGGCCCTGCACCGATAGCGATGAGGGGGAAAATACGGATGCTCATATAAACGCCGGCTGAAACCATCGCCGCCGCGTGAATCGTCGCGCTGACGGGCGTAGGCCCTTCCATCGCATCGGGAAGCCAGACATGCAACGGCCATTGTGCTGATTTGCCGACCGTACCCGTAAACAGAAGCAATGCCATCACTCCAATCGCGGAAGCACCAACAGCGCCAACAGCATGTTCTAAACTATGCGCTGATAACGCATCAGCAAAATTCAAGGTGCCAAAAACGCGGTAGAAGTAAACGATACCGAGCAACATCACCACATCGGCGACGCGGGTGGTCATAAACGCTTTGATGCCCGCTTTACGTGGAGAAATATGAGGAATATCATCTTCGCCAAGATGGTAATCACGGGCGTACCAGAAGCCGATGAGGGAATAGGAGCAGAAGCCCATAATTTCCCAGCCGACGAAAAGCATCAGCAAATTGTCGGCGACGACGAGCAACAGCATTGCACCAGCGAAAAGGCTCATAAACGCAAAAAAGCGGCTCAAAAGCGGCTCTTCTTGCATATGATTGGGAACGCCCAACACTTTGCCAAGCGGCTGCCCCCAATTGTGATAGCCAACGCTGTAGACAAAAATCATCACGATAGCGAATGTGACCATAATGAGCATGACCGCTGTCAATGGATCGACAGCTACGCCCATTCGCAGCCAATTTTCTACATGGCTGCCAAATGGAATCCATGCTATGGAGTCGGCAATGAAAGTCGGATGCTCTTCTAAATGATGGGCACCTTCTGCAAAGACATTGAGTGCCACCGTCCAGCCTAATATCAGCGACGATAACACGCCAACCCATGCCAGCATCCAACTAAGCGTGCGGCTGCGATTAGTAAAAAGCGTAATCACAAAGAACGCGAGCAGAGGGCCGGCTGGGATAAGCCATGTTAATGTCGTTAAAAGTTCTTCACTCATAAAAATCTCTCAAATGATTATCAGGTTTTCGTAAAGAAAGATAAACAAAACCCGAAAGTTGTCATGTCTGACTCTTCGTGAGATCAGACATTCATTTTTTTTTGAGGAACAGGGTAAAGCGTCGGGAAGATTCCCATCTCTTTACGCTGTTATGCTCATCTACTAGTTCCTCAGCAGGTCTAACTCTTCGGCGATAACGGAGTCGCGGTTGCGATAAACCGAAATGATTAGTGCCAGACCAACGGCCGCTTCGGCCGCCGCTACGGCTAATACAAATACAGCCCACGCTAATCCGACGGAACGATCTGGGGTGCGATACCGCCAAAACGTGACGAGATTGATGTTGACTGCGTTCAACAACAGTTCAACGGACATCAAAATCGCAATGGCGTTGCGGCGTGCCATCACGCCGTACAGACCAATTGCAAAAAGAGCGGCGGAAAATATCAAATACCAAGACATTGGAATCATGCTTCGGCCTCCTGAATGCGGGGTTTGGCGATAAAAACTGAACCAACCAGCGCGGCTAACAACATCACTGAGGCAACCTCAAACGGCAAAACGTATGCGTTGGGGTTGACAAATGCTTGCCCTAAGAGAACGACGCTATTGTCGATCATGGCGGGGTCAACTTCTGGTGCCATTGCCAACGGAGAAACTGCGGGAACGGCCGGCCAATAGTTGATAAAAACGTAAGTGGTGAAGGCGAAAAAGATAACGGCCGTAAATGCAGCTAATCCTGCCTGCCCGTTAAACGGCTCTTCTTCCGCGCTCATTATGCGGCGTGTCATCATAATACCAAAAATGATCAAGATGGAGATCGCGCCGATATATACCAGTAGCTGCGCCATCGCTAAAAAGCCTGCGCCTAAAGTCACATAGGTGACGGCTACGCCTAAGAAGGCAACCATCAACGCTAATGCGGCGTGGAACAGGTTTCTCATCGTTACCACCAAGACGGAAAACCCTAATGTGACCGCAGCGATTAAAACAAAGAAAATTTGATCGAATTCAAGTCCAAACATGCGTTAAAAACCTCTCTAGTGCGCTGTGACAGCTTCTTCGGTGATGGGAGAAACGGCCGTTTGCCCATCATTATCCCGCCGACGCAACAGCTCAACCGTCACCCAGCCGACGACGATATTTGTAACCATCAGTACAGCCGCTTTCGGTATCTGTGCTGCATCAGCAAGGAACAGCTTATCCATGACCGCAACCGTCAACAACAGCACCAACGATAACGGCACTAAGAATTTCCAATTAAAGTTCAACAATTGGTCGATACGTACACGGGGGAGTGTGGCGCGAATCCATATAAAAACAAAATAAACAAGAAAAACCTTCACCACAAAGACGATAAACCCTAATAGTGCGCCGATATGCAGACCGCCGATCATCAACTCTTCTACACCGAAGAAACGGTAACCGCTGAGATAAATCACAACGAAGAAGGCGGACATAAACAATGTCCCCAAAAATTCAGCTAGGAAGAACATGGCGAATTTCATGCCGCTATATTCAATATGAAAACCAGCGACGATTTCAGAGTCCGCTTCGAGCAAGTCAAAGGGGGTGCGCCCCGTCTCGGCCAACGCTGAGATGAAGAAAATAAGCGCAGAAAGAGGAACGACGACGATGAAGGGGATGCCTTGCGCCTCAACGATGTCTACGGTGGACATGGAGCGTGCCAACAAGATGGGAACAAGCAAAGAGACGATCATCGGCACTTCGTAGCTGACCATCTGCGCCACAGCACGAAACGCGCCTAAGAGCGCGTATTTATTGTTTGATCCCCATCCCGCCAGCAAAAATGTGACGACGGAGACGGAAGAGATTGCCAATACAAAGAAGACGGCAATGTTGAGGTCAACGCCAATCACGCCGGGAGCGAGGGGGATGACTGCCCACGTCAACAGCGAGGCAACGACGATCAAAACCGGTGCTACATTGTACGGAATCCGATCCACTCCAGCGGGGGTGATCAGCTCCTTAGAAAGCAGCTTTGTCGCATCAGCAACGGATTGCAATAAGCCGTATTTGCCGCCAACGCGATTTGGCCCGATGCGATCTTGCATACGGGCGATAACTTTACGCTCAAGCCAAATGAGGAAAATCACGATTATCATGCACGCTGTGGCGAGATTCAACACGCCGATGAGATTGATGACCCAAACGGCCGTTCCCACAGATTGCAGATAGCCGCCTAGATCTAACTCCAGCAAGCTCTTGAGCAACTCCATAATATCCATAAATTCGTCTCCGAACTTCAAAACCATCCGATCAGGGAAGGTTCGTTTTTAACTTTGGACTTTCAGGTGACAGGCACTTGGCAAGTGCCTGTCACCTTGACCTAATTATTTACGAGCCTTCCCTTAGAAATGAATGATTTCGGTATAAAAAGGGGTGATTTGTTGCATAGGCAACAAAAAACGATAAAGCGAACTTTATCGTTTATCAAATCATAATCAGACTAGACCCATTCCAATGAACCGTCGCCCCATGTGTAGGCCAATGCGGCCACGAGGATGAGGACAAATAGAACAATTTCAACGACAGCAAACGCTCCAAGCAGCCCATACGCGGCAGCGATGGGGAAAAGGAACACAGCTTCGATGTCGAAAACGACAAAGACGAGCGCGTAAATGTAATACTGTACTTTGAATTGAATCCACGAACTACCGACGGCTTCTACACCACATTCGTAGGTCTCTTGCTTGATTCTATTCGGTTTTTTGGGCGAAAGTAACCAGTTTGCACCGATAGCCGCTCCCGGAATCAGGGGGGCAAACAGTACGAAAATAGCGATAAATTGCCAATTATCTAACACAGAGGTGTCCTCCTCTTTTTGTGACTACTGAACTATTGCAAAAATCAGCCGCAAAGGCGTAAAAATCTCACAAGTTTTTGTGATTTTCAGCATCTTCGCGGCAAAATTATTACGGGGATGAGCAGTCATCTCTTTCTTTAAGAAATAAATGGGCAACCATCCAGTACATCTTTGAGGGAGAGGGAATTGGTGAAATTTCTCTGTAACAACCCCCTTTACTATATGGGACTGAACAGCTGCATTAGTTGTTAATTAGAAACTCATTAAGTTTAGATTAGCGTTCAATGAGACAAAAGCATTTATATCACATGCGCCCCGCAACGGCAAAGATGCTTGTCATATTTTTGGGGGGAAAGTGTCATAGGTGCAGGGGGTATTCTCGCTGTTAGGGGCGGATGGGAAACGGCCGTCCTCTCCAGAAATCGACATGATTTAGCGCAAAGTGGGGGATGGGGCGCGGATTGGGCGGATTTTACAGATAAACGCAGACTTTTTAGGGGCGACCCAGCGGTCCCCCCTACAATATCCTCACCTTCTCAGCTATACTTGGTCTCATTGACATCAACTAAGGCCATTTCTAAATTTTAATCACCCAAAACTTGGGATGTCATTCCTGCGAAGGCAGGAATCCACTCGTCAAAAAAGCATGGATTCCCGCCTTCGCGGGAATGACAAACGTATAATTATTTTTCATGAATGGCCTAAAGGAGAAGAAATTATGGCATTACATCCATTGGCGGGGAAACCTGCACCCGCAGCGTTATTGGTCAACATTCCCCGTCTTGTATCCGCTTATTACACAGGCAAACCAGATGTGAGCGAAGCAGAGCAGCGCGTCTCGTTTGGCACATCGGGGCATCGGGGAACATCTTTCAAAAATAGTTTTAATGAAGAACATATCGTCGCCATCAGCCAAGCGATTTGTGAATATCGGCGGGCGCAAGGGATTGACGGCCCCTTATATTTGGGGATGGATACTCATGCGTTATCAGAAGCGGCGTTGGCAACGGCCGTGCAGGTTTTCGCCGCCAATGCAGTTCAGATCATGATTCAGGCGGGCGGCGGCTACACCCCGACCCCTGTCATTTCACATGCCATCCTTTCTTATAACAAGGGGCGGGCAAACGGCTTGGCAGACGGTGTAGTCATCACCCCATCCCATAATCCGCCCGGTGATGGCGGCTTTAAGTATAATCCACCGAGCGGCGGGCCGGCTGGCGGGGAGGTGACAGCTATCATCCAGAACCGCGCCAATGAAGTATTGGCTGACAAGTTGCGCGGCTTGCAACGATGGACGCTGGCACGAGCGATGGCGGCCGACACAACGCACGCGCACGATTTCATCACCCCGTATGTGGACGATTTGGACAGCATTGTGGATATGAAGGCGATTGCAGGCGCGGGATTACGCATCGGCGTTGACCCGATGGGCGGCGCGGGGGCGGCGTATTGGCAGCCAATTGCGGAACGGTACGGGATCGAGTTGGAGGTGGTAAATACGGCCGTCGATCCCACTTTCTCCTTTATGACAGTTGACAAAGACGGCAAAATTCGGATGGATTGCTCCTCCCCCTACGCGATGGCGAGTTTGATCGGGTTGAAAGATCGGTTCGATATCGCTTTTGGCAACGACCCTGATTATGATCGACACGGCATCGTCACGCGAGCGGGATTGATGAATCCAAACCATTATTTGGCGGTTGCCATCCACTATCTATTCCAAAATCGGGCGGGATGGGGGAAGGAAACGGCCGTTGGTAAAACGCTCGTCTCCAGCTCAATGATTGATCGGGTGACGGCAGGGATGGGGCGTGATTTACGCGAAGTGCCTGTCGGTTTCAAATGGTTTGTGGACGGTCTTATCGACGGCTCATACGGGTTTGGCGGCGAGGAGAGCGCCGGCGCGTCTTTCTTACGCAAAGATGGGACGGTGTGGACGACGGATAAGGATGGGATCATTATGGATTTATTGGCGGCGGAGATAACGGCCGTTACCGGCAAAGACCCCGCCCAACATTATCACGCCCTGACCGAACGGTACGGCACGCCCGTTTACGAACGCCTGCAAGCTCCGGCCACGCTGGAGCAAAAAGCAATCCTCAAAAACCTCTCCCCAGAAATGGTGCAGGCGGACATGCTGGCTGGTGAGAAAATTATCGCCAAATTAACGAATGCGCCCGGCAATAATGCCCCCATCGGCGGCTTGAAGGTGGTCACGGAGAATGGATGGTTTGCAGCACGGCCGTCTGGCACGGAAGAGATTTATAAAATCTACACTGAAAGTTTCAAAGGAGATGCTCATTTGAAACAAATTCAGACGGAAGCGGAGGAGATTGTGATGGCGGCGTTTGACAATTAAAAAGGAGATTTCTAATGGAATGGGAAAATTATGTAGCGGAATCGAATAGAAAATTCCCAGTCTGGATCGTTGTTGTCTTGATCATTGTGTTAAGCCTTTGTCTGGGCACGGCGGGATTGATCGGGGTGATGATTGGGAGTGATACGTTTCAGAAAAATATTGATGAAATGGCTGCTGAAATGGTTGAGGGAATTGGCCCCTCGGATGTATTCACGGCCGTGCCCTCTGTTTTGGAAGATGACTCTGTTGAAGCAACGGCCGTTGAAGAAGAAACGGCCGTTTCCCCTCTCGTCGCCTCAGCAGTGAAAAACACACCTGTCCCCATCACTCCCATCACCAGTAACAGTGACAGCATGCAGGCAGCCATCGCCCCCTATACCAAATTCGACATCACCACGCTGCCCCCAATTTACAATAACGATGCGGAAGGGATGAAGCATAATCTGGATGATTACATCAAAATGATCTCCGCTGATGTAGATGTAACTAATTTCATCGCTGATGCTGTGTTCTACAATCCATTTGCTGCCGATGAAAACAGTTGGGACATCGGCTACGGTTTCCGTCGCACGGAGGATGGGGATGGGTTATGGATTCTCATCACGTCAGAAGGGGAGTGGGAGCTTGTAAACCGTCTGGGAAGCGAGAGTATAACGATTGATTCAGGGGTGTATAACGGCCGTATCAATCTCAACGCCAACGAAACCAACCGCCTGACGCTCATTGTGCAAGGCAAGAAGGGGCATCTTCTACTCAATGACGAACTGGTCACCCGTCTTGATCTTTCGGCACGCACCCATAGCGGGGATATAGTTGCCGCAACTGCGTATTACGGAGGACATGAAGTTGAGGGTGCGGTGACAAAGGTGGCAAATTTTAGGATTTGGGCGACTGACGGCGGGGTGCAAAAATGAAGAATGGTCAATTGTCAATAGGGGTGTAGGGGACTGGGATACGGCCGTTTTGTGTGTGATCATGCTTTTTTGGGGGAAGGGATGGTCAATTGTCAACGAACAGATCGTTGACAATTGACCATTGACAATTAACAATTGACAATTTCTTCAATTCCCCCCATATACGGCCGTAAAACCTCTGGCACAATGATGGAACCATCCGCCTGCTGATTATTTTCCAAAATGGCGATCATCACGCGCGGCAGCGCGAGACCACTGGCATTGAGCGTATGCAAATAGCGCGTTTTGCCGCCATCTGCTGGGCGGAACTTCGCATTTGCCCGTCGCGCCTGAAAATCAGTGCAATTGCTGGTGGAGCTAACCTCCAGCCACTCCTCACAGCCTGCCGCCCAAATCTCAATGTCATACGTCCGTTCCGACGCATAGCCGATGTCACCCGTCGCCAATTCCAGCACCCGATAACGCAAACCGAGCGCGTCGCAAATGTCGATGGCGTGTTGTTTCATCCGCTCCAATTCAGCCTCGCTCTCGTCGGGATGGACGAATTGGTACATCTCCACCTTGTCGAACTGATGGCCGCGCTTGATGCCGCGCACATCCTTGCCCGCGCTCATTTTTTCACGACGGAAGCAGGGGGTGTAGGCCACATAGCTGGCCGGCAAGGCGGCTTCGTCCAAAATTTCGTCGGCGTGCATGTTAGTGAGGGCGACTTCGGCCGTCGCCAGCCACATAAAATCCTCTTCCGCGTCACGATAGACGTTATCGTAGAATTTGGGAAGCTGCCCGGCGTTCTCAAAACATTGTGACCGCACCATAAACGGCGGATACGCTTCGGTGTAGCCATGTTTATCCACGTGCATGTCGAGCATAAATTGGATGATGGCGCGTTGTAGCCGCGCGCCCTTTCCTTTCAGCACATAAAAACGGCTGCCGCTCATCTTCACGCCGCGCTCAAAGTCGATGATGTCCAATGCCGTACCTAAATCCCAATGCGCTTTAGGGGTAAAGTCAAAGACGGATTCGGCCGCGCCTTGTGGCTCATGGATGACGTTGTAGCTCTCATCGGGGCCGATGGGGGTGTCGGGATGGGGAAGGTTGGGAACCCACAACATTTTTTCTTGCAGATCGGCTTCGACCTGACGGCGTTCGTCGTCGAGGGTGCTGATTTTATCGCCGATTTGGCGGGGGGCGGCTTTGGCTTGGGAAACGGCCGTTTCCAATTTCGTCACATCTTCCCCCGCCCTCTGCGCTTTCTTCAATTGCCCCATCAAGCGGCCAATCTGCTTGGAGCTGGCATTGCGCTGACGGCGCAGCTCCTCCACCTCTTTCAAAATCTCCCGCCGACGGCCGTCTAGCTCCAAAATGGCATCAATCGGCGCACTGTCATTCCGCTTGGCGATCTGCGCCTTCACCCAGTCGGGCTTCTTTCGGATAATGTTAATATCAATCATGGTGTACCTCTCCTGTAACGAGACCTGACAGGTTTTAAAAACCTGTCAGGTCTTATAAAAAAAAATCCCCCTTCGTATCAGGACGAAGGGGGATCGTGGTACCACCTGAATTTAGTAAGAGATTTATCTCTCACACTCTGGACGGGATAACGGCCGCTAGCCGACAAACCTTATTTCAGTTGTAACTCAGAAGTGGATTTCAGATTTTGCTTTCTTGGCTCGCATCACCGCCAATTTTCTGTGCAAAGCGCGGCAAACATTACCGATAATCGTACTCGTCTTCGTCACCGTTGTTTAGTATATGCGGGTAGTATAGCAGATATACACACCTTTCTTCAAATTTTTCCATGTTTTTTTGTGCCGCATGATTGGGCGATTCAACGAATCGCCCCTACGATTGATCTCCCGTTTGGGCGATCCGCTGGGTCACCTAAATGGGAAATCAATCTAATTGCACTGATTTTTACTACCAAATACAATTGACGTTGTGAAGTGACTGTCACGGGGCAAACGGACTTGGCTTACTCAAAACTATGCGCCCCGTGACTGTCACTTTGCTTCAACCCATTTGAAACACACCCACTTTATATTTGGAGAGCCAATGTCTACACGAAGAAATTTACTTATTTTGCTTACCATTCTGCTGATCCTTTCTGCCTGCCAAAAAGGCGGCGAAGAGTCAGTAGAAAACAATCCTATCTCAGAAAACACCCCCGTCCCTGACGACACAGCCATGCCGGAGGAACAGACGTACAACGCCCCCCGTATTCAAGTTGTTGCCGAAGGGCTGCTTGCCCCTATCGGGATTGCCGCCCTGCCCGACGACCGTTTTCTCATCGCCGAAGATGGCACGGGCGCGAACGACGACAGCGGCGGAGTCAGCCTTATGCTCGCCGATGGCAGCATCGGGCGGCTGGTGTCAGGCTTTGAAAGCGGGCGCGATTCGGGCGATTTGAGCGGGTCGCCGCTCGTCGGCGTATCCCCCAATGGGGAGACCGTCTTCATCGGCAACTTTGGCGCGGGGCATCTGTGGGCATTGCCCGCCCCTGCCGTGCCCGAAACATTGCCCAATAAACCATTCACGCCCGACCAGCTAGAGCAGCGCATGTTACCGCTAAACAGCGTGCGGATGGTCAACCCGTTCGACATCACCTTTAGCGCAGACGGCCGTCCCGTCATCACCGACTCCACCGGCGACGGCGCAGCCATCGAAAACCCCGACGGCTCCACCCGCTTTTTCCATCGTTTCGCCCAATTGGTCAATCCCGCCAACGAAAAACTATTCATCTCGCCCGTGCCGACAGGAATTGAGCGCGTGGGCGATGAGTATTTTGTGACTTTGCTCGGCGGCTGTCCATTTCCCGATGGCGGCGGCGAGTTGGTCGCCATTGATGAGGAGCGGAATCAGCGCATCATTGTAGATAATTTGAACATGCCCATCGACGTGGCACAGGGAGAAGACGGCACGATTTGGGTATTAGAATTCGCCACCTTCACCCCTGATGCGTCCTGTTTTTCGGGCATGGGGTATCAGCAAAATACAGGGCGGCTGAGCCGTCTGCTAGAGGATAACACGCTGGAAACGGTCGTCGCTGAGTTGAATTTTCCGGGCGCGGTGCTGCCGATGCCCGATGGCAGCTTGTACATTACGGAAGTGATGAACGGCCGTTTGCTCCATATCACCTTCGGCGGGCAAGTGATGGAAACCGCACCGACAGAGGAACATATCACCGCCGCCGAACCAACTTATCGAGAGATTGCGGACGTGGACGAAGCGTTGACGGCCGTCATCGCCCGTAACCATCTGCAATCCCATCCCGGCGAGGAACTGCGCCAAGATGTCAACCCACTGACCACATTGGGGGAAGCCCTTTTTTTCGACCCCATCATGTCAGGCGACAACAACGCCTCGTGCGCCACCTGCCACCATCCCAGCTTGGCGATGGCTGATGCCCGCGTACTGCCCATCGGCACGGGCGGCGCGGAATTGGGGCCGTTACGCGACTTCGTGGAGCGGGTGACATTGGGGACGGACGCGAGCGAGCCGCGCAAACATGATGGCGATGTGAACGCTATGACGGGCGAGGTGACCGTCGCCAATCCATTTATAGGCAAATTTGTGCCGCGCAACAGCCCGACCATCTTAAACGCCGCTCTGTTAGAGGTTCAATTTTGGGACGGCCGTGTGCAAAGTGACGCGATGGGCGAAGTCGTGACCACCCAAGAGGGCGCGGTCAACAAATTAGCCTTGACCGATGCCGTTTCCACGCAAGCCCTCTTCCCATTAACCAGCCTGCACGAAATGTCAGGCGCAACGCTGGGCGATTTAGCCCCGCAGGAAATACGCAACCAACTCGTCGCCCGATTGGAAACAATGCCCGAATATCGAGCATTATTTGAAGCCGCTTTTGGCGACGATACCATCAGCACCGAGCGGATTGCGCTGGCGACAGGCGCGTATGAAGCCCGCTACATCTTCACCGACGCGGCGTGGGATGCGTATGTGGATGGCGATTTGGACGCGCTTTCGCCCGAAGCAAAAAAGGGCGCACTGCTCTTTTTTGGCGAGTACAACACGACGGTCAACTGCGCTCAATGTCATACGGGCGACCTGTTCACCGATTTGGGGTATCACAATCTGCTGGTGCCGCAATTGGGGCCGGGCAAGGGATTTGGCGATAACGGCCGTGAAGATTGGGGGCGCAGTTTGATCAGCTACGACCGGCGCGATCAGTACGCTTTCCGCACCCCGTCGCTGCGAAACGTCGCTCTCACCGCCCCGTATTTCCACACGGGCGCGTATGCAACGCTGAAAGCAACCATCGCCCATCACGCTGACATCTGGGGAAGCGCGGCCAATTACGACCCGTCCGCCCATCTGCCGCCCGCCTATTACAGCAGTGTACGGCCGTTTGACCCCGAAAAACAAGGGCATTCCGCCACCCCCATTTTGAGCGATGGGATGTCGCTCAGTGATGAGGATATGGTCGATTTGATCGCCTTTTTGAACGCGCTCACCGACCCTGCGGCGATGGATTTAGGCGCGTTCGTACCCCAATCTGTTCCTAGCGGCTTACCGCTAGACCCGCTGCCCGACATGGAAGAAGTCCGCGCCGCGCTTGATCGCGGCACAGAGACGGCCTCCGTCACCGCCGAAGAGGATGTGCCGCCGCCCCCCTTAGGCTGGCAATTTGTGGACGGCACTGACGAAGCCGCGCTCCATTTCCATAATGATGTTTTTGCGACGGCGACTTTTGAAGACCCTGGCGCAATGATGGGTAGCGGCTTGTGCTGGATCGATTACGACAACGATGGCTGGTTGGATTTATATTTTCTCAACAGCTACGCCGAAGAGGAGATGGCGTATTGGGAAGCGGAGGGCGGATTGCCGCAAAACGGATTGTTTCACAATAATCATGGTCAATTTGAGGATGTCAGCGTCGCCAGCGGGACGAATTTATCCATGCGCGGCAATGGCTGTCTGGCCGCCGATTTGAACGCCGACGGCTGGACGGATTTGTTCCTCACCGCCGACGGTGTAAACGCGCTCCTCTGGAATAATGGGGACGGCACGTTCAGCGAAGGGGCGGCGGATGCGGGTGTGGCGGATGGTGAATGGAACAGTACGGCCGCCGCCGCCGACCTCAACCATGATGGCCATCTTGACCTATTCGTCGGCAGCTTCATCGACCTCGATTACGGCGTACCCCGTCCCACTGGCGCGTTTCCGGGCGATTATTACGG
Source organism: Anaerolineae bacterium (assembly GCA_015486215.1). Classification (GTDB taxonomy): domain Bacteria; phylum Chloroflexota; class Anaerolineae; order Promineifilales; family Promineifilaceae; genus S016-13. The sequence goes on from WFSA01000157.1 coordinate 23,263, forward strand.
CTTGCCCGACCATCTGTACTTGAATAATGGCGACGGCACGTTTACCGATGTCGCCAAAA
>WFSA01000158.1 GCA_015486215.1 Anaerolineae bacterium
ATATAGTTGCTGCCCGCTGGCCCTTGTTTCCCTTTTTTATCGTTGAATGTGAACGCGGCACGGCCGTTTTGCCATGCTTGCTCCTCCGCGCCCCACAACTTCCAATCCAAACGTCACCGTCTACCCAGACTTGGCATTAGGCATGCTGCGTGAAGAGCAAACGGCCGTTGGCCGTGTTTGGCTTCTCATGCGCTATGTAGATGTTAACGGGCGCGGCTGGCTCTCTATAGAAGAGCTGCGGCAAAAATTAACGGGAAAAGGGGAAGCATTGCACGTTTGCGGCTGGCGGCAGATGCGAAATCTGCTAAGACAAGGAGATGGGCTGTTCTGGCGACGGGATAAGGAGCGGGTATGGCTGTTTGGGGTGACAAAAACGGCCGTTGCCCTCAATATCTCCCATTTGCAGCAACGCCCCGTCGCCGTGCCAGCCACCGCCTTAGCCAAAAGCATCGGTGAAGCGCGGGCGCATCTATACGCCGCCTTCCACAGCAGCCGCATGAAAGAGAGCGGAGCCGCTACTCCCATCGCCCGCGCCACGCTGAATGAGCTAAGCGGATTGAGCGGGCACACACAGCGAAAATATGAGCGGCAGACAGGAGTGACAACAAAATCAAATTACAGCATCGGCGCAAAAATTGGAAGAACGGCCGTTCTTCCAACGGGCGCGGAGGAGCAAGCATGGCAAAACGGCCGTGCCGCGTTCACATTCAACGATAAAAAAGGGAAACAAGGGCCAGCGGGCAGCAACTATATCGCTTGGCAACTTCCCAATAGTTATGCAGGACCGCACGCACATCAAAAGCGTGGTCAACAAAAACGTATCAATCGCCAATTAGCAGACCTGTTTATGAAAGGGATGACGGGGAACGACAAACAAACGATAGATACCTATAGACCACGCCGTTTTTTTGCTAACGGGACAACAGCCAACAAAATCAAACAAACAGATAACACCTATTGGCAAAGCCATCACAATGGGATATGGTACAAGCGATAATGTGATCAGAGCGGCCTGCTTTCTGGTCAACTCCCGTTGGTAAAAACATTCCCCCGTTATAGGGATAACTAAAGGATTTCTTATGCAGATAGAGACCATTGATCTACAGTTCAAAGGCATTAGTCAAACAATAGCATCCTATTTAATCATTGGGCCGGATGGACCCATCTTAATTGAATCAGGGCCGGGTTCCACCACCGAAGCATTGGTCAGCGGATTGGCAAAACATGGTTTTGTGCCCGCCGACATCAAACATTTATTGGTTACCCATATCCATTTTGATCATGCCGGCGCGGCTGGCTGGTGGGCAAAACAAGGGGCGCACGTGTACGCCCATCATTTTGGAGCCAAACATTTGATCGATCCCTCCCGCCTTATCGCTAGCGCAACCCGCATTTATGGGGATGCGATGGATACGCTTTGGGGCAAACTCCTGCCCATCCCCGCCGAACAATTAACCTCTTTATACGATGGCGACACGGTTGAAGCGGCTGGTTTGACATTTGAAGTGATTGAAACGCCCGGCCACGCCCGCCATCATCACATCTACCGCTTGGGCGATATTGCTTTTACGGGAGATGCAACGGCCGTTATCATCCCCTCAGCCAATCTCACCGATTTACCCGCCCCACCGCCCGAGTTCGACCGTGAAGCGTGGCTGCACACGCTGGACCGCATCGAAGCGGAACAATTCAGCGCGATTTATCCGACCCACTTTGGACGTGTTGATGCTGTGCAAACGCATTTAGACAGCATACGACCGTTGCTCATGGATGCCTCTACTTTTGTCAAATCAAAAATGGACGATGGCTTGACGCGAGATGAAATCATAGCGGCCTACCGAAAATGGAACGAAGCGCGTGCCGAGCAAGCGGGATTGTCTCCTCACCAAATCGCCCAATACGCCGCCGCCAACCCGCAAGATATGTCCGTAGACGGCATTATGCGCTACTGGCGGAAAAAGAGCTAAAAAAGTTAGAGGAAAGAGCAAGAGTTATAGGTCTTCTCAGTATTCTGGAGAGAGTTGACAAATTTTCCTAATGATACTCGTGTAAAATAAAGTGCTGATGAAATTTGTCAACTCTTATCCACGATTTATTGAGAAGATACGTATACCCCCTTCTAGCTCTTGCTCCATCCTCTAACTTTTTAGCCGAACGGCCGTTCAAACCTTCCTTCACTTTTTTCACTGCCAAATCTGTTGCCATCTATATTTCCCACTTTCCCCCCTATTCATAAATTGAATAAATTATGAGCTACTCATAATTTATTCAAGAACAGTAGTGCTACACGAATTTTATCCCCTAAAAACAGCCCCTAATGATGCTTGTTATATCATATTCGGACATGGTTCATTCTCAACAAAATCATCTTTACAGTTTGAGCGTAAAAAATAGACGCGGATTAAGCGGATTCAACGGATAAACACGGATTTTTGTAACTACTCAGCCATTGTCTAAATTAACCACAAAGACACAACACGAAATTTTTTAAGATTTCCTTTGTGATCTTTGCTTCTTTGTGGCGCAATCATTGTCCAATGCTGGCGTACGCAATCGCCCTATCTCTGGTATAACGAATCATTAAATTTACGATAAAGGTATGGTATTTTTTCATCATATATTGTATATTTGTTTGTGAAATTTTGAACAAACGGAGCGGCGGTTTTATATAGCAAACGGCATTAGGAAAATTTGTCAACTCTCCCCAGAATATTGAGAAAATACCAAACGGCCGTTTCACAACTATGATCGAGGTAGAAATGAGTGAATTAGGATTTAATGTAGATGCGCTGGTTCCCGGCATGATGGCCGAAAAAGCGGAAGCATCTGGTATAGCAAAAGTTAATTTAGGTATATTTCGTATGTTTGCATTGGCCGTGCTGGCTGGTGCATTCGTAGGCTTGGGCGCGGTCTTTGCTACGACGGTGACGACTGGTGCCAGCGGCGCGATGCCGTATGGCATGGTAAAGCTGGTCGGCGGGTTAGCATTCTGTTTGGGTTTATTGTTGGTAATTGGTGCAGGAGCCGAACTGTTTACAGGTAATAATCTTATTGTAATGGCATGGGCGCATCATAAGGTGAGCACAAAACAGCTTTTACGCAATTGGACGATTGTGTATGTTGGTAATTTTGTGGGGTCGTTGTTGACGGCCGTTGGTATGGTTGCCAGCAAGCAATATACATTTAATAACGGTGCAATCGGGCTGAACGCGCTCAATATCGCCCATGGCAAGGTGCAACTTGATTTTGTGCAGGCGATTATGCTCGGTATTTTCTGTAATGCACTCGTTTGCTTGGCGGTTTGGCTCTGCATCGGCGCACGCAGCGCGACTGATAAAACATTGGCGATCATCTTCCCCGTCACCGCGTTTGTCGCCGCTGGATTTGAACATAGTGTTGCCAATATGTTCTTTATTCCGATTGGATTACTGATCAAAGGGACAGCTGGGACTGAGTTTTGGAGCGGGATTGGGAAAACGGCCGCTGATTACACGCATCTCACATGGGGTAATTTCTTTATGGCGAATTTACTGCCCGTCACTATCGGCAATATCATCGGCGGCGCATTGATGGTCGGCGGTGTGTATTGGTTCATTTATATCCGTCCCACATGGACGCATGCTGGCCTGAAAACATAAGTAGAGCCGTCCCGCTGGGATGGCTTTACGATTATCGATTATTCGTATCTTCTCAATAAATCGGGACAAGACTTGACAAATTTCATCAGCACTTTACTTTACACGAGTATCACTAGGAAAATTTGTCAAGTCTTGTCCATGAAAACCACCTATATTTAAGTATAAAGGGTATCTACGGGTGCATACAAAACTTAGGGGGTAACATTTCAGTGACTACAATTTTCTAATATTTCACCACGAAGACACGAAGAAAAACAAGAAAACCTTCGTGTTCTTTGTGCCTTTGTAGTAAATAAGTGTATAAAATGTTCTCTCCCCTAACTAATGGATGCGCCCGGTATCTACTCAAATGTGAACCCCCATAATAAGTATTAATCATAATGTTGTATTACCCCGCTTGAATGACATAATGTTTCCCGTGAAACATTATGTCATCTTGAAATTACGAACATTCGTGCTAAAATCAACTGCATGAGCGCATTAATAAAGTTGAATGAAATCGCAAAACAAATGTATCTTGAACCGGCCGAAGAGACCCGCTTCACCCCTCCATCTTTTCCTTGTGGTATTACTGCATCAAAACTCCCCCGCCTGAAACGAGATCCCCATCCCCTTGTTTCTTACGCCGCCATGCCCGGCGGCAAAAAAATGCCACTGTTGAAAACGTTGATGACGACCGCTTGCGAGCGCAACTGTTACTATTGCCCCTTTCGTGCGGGGCGCAGCGCGATGAAGCGCGTCACTTTTTCACCTGACGAGATGGCAAAAACGGCTTACGATATGTCGCGGGCAGGATTG
>WFSA01000159.1 GCA_015486215.1 Anaerolineae bacterium
CGTATACATTCCCCGCAATTCACATGTTATGTCAATTGCGGAGTTGCTAAAAACGGTGTAAATTTGGAATTTAACAGTGCGATTTGGAGGTTGGAATCGCCCTGCGAAGTGTCGCCGCTTCTGGCTGGGGGCTGAAATGGTTAGCGGTTGATCTTCTTTCGCAGCTCCGCAGGCCATTGGCTGATATCTTCGGATGGATAAACCTGTAATTCAGGGCCGTTTTGCTGCAATAGATCACGACGGCGGCATTTTAGGATTTTTTGGGCGGCGATTAACCCTGTCGCCGTCACTCCTGCAACCCCGTGCGAGAGGGTGCTTGCGCCGCACATATATAGATTATCAACGGCCGTTTTCACTGGAAAAGCCATCGGTCCCGCCTGCCGCACACTCTTATCAATACCGTATAAATTGCCCTTCGTGGCATTGATATAATGCGCGTTCGTCAACGGCGTGCCTAAATCACGGAAAACGACATGGTCGCTGAGGCCGGGAACATGTTCGTCCAATTTGGCAAGCATCCCATCCATCAACCGCTCCTTCAACTGTTGATACTCCCATTCACGGTCGCCATGCGGTTGCTCTTCCCATTTTTTGAACGGCTCATAGCTGGTAAAGGTGAACGCTTCCAGAGTGTGATGGCCGCTGTGCTTTTTGGAGGGGTCTTTAAGCGTGGTCACGGTTAAAAACATTGCGGGCGGCTTCTCTAAATCGAGAACATCACCTGTTAATCCCATTTTGTACGCGCCGTCAATGTCGGTGTCATCGTAAAACCACCAATTGCCCGAATCTAATCCAGCCGCTTTTAAATCCATATCTACCGCAAAAAAGAGGCTGATGGCGGAGGTGGAGTAAGTGACATTATCCAATTTGCGGACGAGTTTGCGGTCGAGATGTTTGCGCCCGATGAGTTTGCCAAAGGTGATTTCTGGATCAGCGTTGCTGATGATATTGTCAGCCATCAGCTTTTCGCCATCAGCTAATTGTACGCCGACAGCACGATTACCATCGAGCAAAATCTGGGTAACGGCCGTTTTCAATCGCAACTCACCGCCCGCCCGTTTCAACGCCCGCACAAACGCACGCGGAATCGCATACGCACCGCCGAGCGGATAGTAGCCGCCTTCATAATAATGTTGAATCACCCCCGCATGAACGGCTGCAGACACCTCCGACAGCGGCATCCCATGATCGCCCGCTTGGGCCGAGACGATTGCCTTGAGCATCGGATCGGTCAGATAGCGGTCAATCATCGCTTGAGCCGAGCGCAATCCCCAGCGGATGGCGTGCGGGGAGGTGACGGCCGTTCTTACCGCACTGCCCGCCCCTTTTATCTTGCCCAAACGGGCGATGTCACGCATTAACCCATCAATCGCATCAAAATAGTCACGAATTCCCTCTTTTTCATCAGGGAACCGCTCTTGCAGACGAGCGATATACTTTTCGCGCCCTTTGGGAATGTCGAACCGCTCGCCGGCGATGGTGATATGATCGAACCCGTCAGGGTTGATTTCGCAGAAGGCGAGGTCGGCCGATACGCCCATCCCTTCATAAATTTGGCGCATCATGCCGCCCGGCTGAATGCCGCCGATATAATGCACGCCGGGGCTAAAGCGATACCCTTCCAGCGAAAACGAATGTGTCCAGCCGCCGGGGACGTTATGCTGCTCACAAACGAGGACGTTTTGCCCTGCTTGTGCTAAGGCAACAGCGGCCGTCAACCCGCCCGCGCCCGATCCAATGATGATTGTGTCGTATGTTTTCATAATGACTCCTTCTCAAAAAAACGCCCCGTAGGGGCGGGACGGTGCGGATAGGTCTCGTTGAAAACGCACGGCCTTCATTCCGCGCCGTCTCGCCCGGTACTTTGTACACCGCGTATTTATGTTCGTGGCAAGCAGAGTGCGGGGGCGAGACGGGCGGGAATTAAAGCCTTTCTTCATGGCGGATACCTTTCCCGCCCGTCCCGCCCCTACGATTTATCATCCAATGCCGCGATACCGGGTAAGGTTTTGCCTTCTAACAATTCCAAACTCGCGCCGCCGCCGGTGCTGACGTGGCTCATTTTACTGCTGAGGCCGGCGTTTTTCACTGCCGCTGCTGAATCACCGCCGCCGATGATCACTTCTGTGCCAGCATCAACGGCCGTTGCCAACATCTGCGCCAATGCGTTCGTCCCTTTCGCAAAAGCGGGGAACTCAAACACCCCCATCGGCCCATTCCAGATGACCAATTTCGCGCCGTTGAGCGCGTCGGCAAACAAGGTGAGGGTATCGGGGCCGATGTCCAGTGCCATTTGGTCGGCGGGGATGTTTTGAGCGGAAACGGCCGTTGCTGGCGCATCAGCCTTGAATTCAAGAGCAACAACCACATCGACGGGCAGAATCAGACGGTCAGGGGCTTGCTCAAGCAGCCGTTGTGCCTCTGCCAGCGCGTCCGCTTCCACCAATGAACTGCCCAACTCGTACCCCATCGCCCGTAAAAAGGTGTTTGCCATCCCGCCGCCGATGAGGATTTTGTCGGCCACACCGAGCAGATTGTCGATGAGTTTGATTTTGTCGGAAATTTTTGCGCCGCCCATGATGGCGATGTACGGATGGGCTGGATTGGAAACGGCCGTTCCCAACGCCTCCAACTCTTTGCCCATCAAAAAGCCCGCCACCGCCGCGCCATCCATCGCCCGTGCAACCCCTTCCGTGCTGGCGTGGGCGCGATGGGCGGTGCCGAATGCGTCGTTGACGTACACATCGGCCAACGCCGCTAATTTGGCCGCCAACGCAGGGTCGTTCTTCTTTTCGCCCGCCTCGAAGCGCGTGTTTTCCAACAACATCACCTCGCCCGCGCCTAACTTGGCGGCGGCGGCAGTCACGCTGTCGCCCACCACCTCGTCCATCTTCTGCACCGGGCGATGGATCAATTCGCTCAACCGAGCGGCAACGGGATCGAGCGCAAATTGGGTGTCGGCTGGGGATTTCGGCCGTCCCAGATGGGTGCATAAAATGAGAGCCGCCCCGTTGTCGAGCAGATAATTGATGGTGGGAAGGGCGGCTTGAATACGGCCGTCGTCGGCTACGACACCATCGCGTAAGGGTACATTAAAATCAACGCGCACAAGCACTTTTTTGCCTTGTACGTCTACGTCACGGATTGTTTTTTTATTCATAATTTCCTTCTTCTCTCGGCTGTCATTCCCGCGTAGGCGGGAATCCATTTTCTTGGAAGGCGTGGATTCCTGCCTTCGCAGGAATGACAATTAAAGCATGGGCGACTCAGCGAGTCGCCCCTACAGTTCCATATATTCGGCCAACGCTTCCTGCCACGGGCGCAGTGTGATGCCGATGGCTGCGCCTGCGATATTATGCAGTGCGCCGTATGGTGGTGGCGAAGACGGCCGTTTGAATTCCGAACTCAAGATGGGCGTATTGACCGCCTCGTCCAGCCCTGCCAGCCGTAATATCTCATTGGCAAAGCCCCAGCGCGAGCAAGAGCCGCTGTTTGTGAAATGATACACGCCATACTGCCCCGTCTCCACCAATTGGGCGATGGCTTCAGCCAAATCTTTGACATAGGTCGGATTGCCAATTTCGTCGGTGACAACGCGCACTTGCCCTGTTTCGCGGGCGCGATTGAGAATGGCGTGGACGAAGTTCCGTCCCCCTGGCGCAAACAGCCACGCCAACCGCACGATGTAAAAGTTGCCGAGAATGTTTTGCACATGATGTTCAGCCGCCGCTTTGGAACGGCCGTAAGCGTTAATCGGATTGCGCGGCATCCACTCTTCGTAACCGTCGGGGTTGTCGCCGCTGAACACTTCGTTGGTGGATATGTGGCATAGCTCTACATTATATTTGCGGCAGGCAAGGGCGATGTTCTGCGTCCCCAGTCCGTTCACCTTGTACGCCAGTTCGGGGTCGCGGGCGCAGCCGTCCACGTTGGTGTAGGCGGCGGTGTTGATGATGAGGGCGGGGTTGTGGTGGAAAACGGCCGTTTCCACCGCAACCCTATCTGTAATATCCAATTCTGGTAAATCCAAAAGGGTGAGGTGGTGCTGTGCCAGCGCACTTTGCAATGCTGTGCCAAGTTGCCCCATCGCACCGATAATCATAATTTTCATAGTTTGTTCCTGTTGATGGAATAACGCTTCGTTAGCAAAATCATGCCGTTAGTATAGCAAATTCTGGCAGAATGACGGGTTAATTGTTCAGTATTGCCATCGGTTGAAAACCGATGCCTGATACACAAAACGCGCTGAAAGCGCGTTCGGTTGCAGCCCGCTTTCAGCGGGCTTCTGTGTATCAGCCACCGATTTTAATTGGCAGCATTTATGTGATTTACCCCAAACCAAACGCCCCGTCACTTGGGAAGTGACGGGGCGTTGTTGTCTAACGAGTTATCATTGGTAAATAAATCCGATGATTTGGAGCTTCGTAACGAAGGATGAGAAGCCCTCCCCAAGCACTGGCAACATAGATGTATTCTCCGTCTACCGCAACGCCTTGTGCAGAACCAAGCCCTTTATAAAAACCAACTTCAGTTGGAGAAGCGGGATTGCTTATGTCTATTACCCTCATTCCATTGAATCCACCAGCGATATAAGCATAGTTTCCATCTACAGCCACGTCTGATACGGAAGTGAATGCTGGATCATAAAAACCAACTTCAAATGGAGCGGCAGGGTTGCTCACATTTATTATCCTCATTCCAGCATTCCAGTCGGCAATATAGGCGTAATCTCCAACTACATCTATGCCTCGTGCCAAATCTGGCGTATCATAAAAACCCACTTCACTTGGAGAAGTTGGGTTACTCACATCTAATATTCGTAATTTCTGCCCGTCTGTAATATAGGCATAGCTTCCTTCTACAGCAACATCGTATGTCCAGTATTGTATGTTATAAAAACCAACTTCTGTTGGAGACGCAGGGTTACTAATATCCAATATCCGTAGCCCCATTGCTCCAGCCGCAAGATAGGCATAGTTTCCAGCTATAGCTACGTTCTCTGCTGTATCTGTACCATCATAGGAACCTGTTTCGGTCATAGTGATGGGGTTGCTTACGTCTATTACGCGCATCCCAGCAGACATATCAGCAACATAGGTATGACTTCCAGCTACAGCTACACCTTGTGCGGAGCCTGCTGTGTTATATGAGCCTACTTTACTTGGAATGGTCGGGGTGGTTATATCTGCTATTAGCAGGCCGCCAGATTGATCGGCAATATGAGCATAGGTTCCAGTTATAGTCACTCTGTATGGTTCACTGGATTCGTCATGAAAACCGACTTCGCTTGGTGCTGCTGCATTACTTATGTCTACCACCCGCAACCCAGCACCCCAGTCGGCAACATAAGCGTAGTTGCCAACCACGACAACATCACGCGCGGTATCTGGTGTGTCATAGATACCAGTTTGGGTTGGGGCTGTTGGGTTGCTTACATCTATTACTCGTAACCCTCCACCATCAGCAACGTAAGCATAGTTTCCAGCTACGGCTATACCTTCGGAAAAGCCGAATGTATAGTAAAATCCGACTTCGGTTGGAGAGGTGGGGTCACTCACATCTACTACTCGTAATCCATCATTTCCATTAGCAACATAAGCGTAGTTCCCCTCTACGGCTACGTCAAAAGCCCAATCTGATAGAGCATAGAAACCGATTTCGGTTGGGGTAGTTGGATCGCTCACGTTTATCACCCGAAGCCCATCAGAGCTAATAATGTAAGCATAGGTTCCATTCACGTCCACATTTGTTACTGTGTCTGGTGTATCATAAGAACCGACTTCAGTTGGTATGGCGGGATTACTTATATCTACTACACGCAAACCTGCATTACGATTAGCCATGTATATGTAATTTCCAAGTATGGATATTTGCCCAGAATCTGGCGTATTATAAGAACCAATTTCGATTGGAGCAGCCGGATTGCTCACATCTAATACCCGTAAACCAGTAGATGCATTAGTAATATAAACATGAGTTCCAGTTACGGCTATGCCACGAATCAACTCTGGAAAAAGGATTGGTTGCCCTATCATGACTGGTTGCGATGGTGTTGATATATCTACTATAGCCAGTCGGGGTCCAATGTTTATATAGGCATAATTACCTTCTATCGTGACATAATAGGATGAGCCACCTGTTTGTCCTACTAACTCAACATATTGACTGCTATTCAGGCTAGAGGTACTTACCGTGAAATGCTGAGAGCTATTAACGTCTTGTAATTCATTGAGGTAGTCGTCTAACACTACATTTGATCGGTTAATATGTTCTTGCTCTTTTGCTTGTACGGTTAGGACAAGTAAGAGCAAGGTTACTATTATAAATAAAAAATATGATTTTTGTTTTGCCTTCATGATATTCTCCTGTTAGTTGTTTTTTAACTCGATTTGTTATGGCGGTGAACGTAAAACAGCCGTTTTCCCCACCACTTCTTCTTTCCAACAACAAGTCAAGAGAAGTCGGCCGACTTCTCTTGACTTGTTGTTGGA
>WFSA01000160.1 GCA_015486215.1 Anaerolineae bacterium
ACTCCAAAGTTGTTTACGAACCTTCCCTAAATGATAAAGGCAGGTTTTCTTCACAATGGGTAATTGTCATTCACAATTGATAATTGTCAATATATTGGACAAAAATCACAGGGCGATTGCAGCCTCGTCTTTTGTAGAAAGTTGAGTATCCTCTCAAAAAAGCGGGGAAATTGTTTTGTTTTTAGTATGACTACAGCGAATTATGAAAATGAATGGATATTTTCTCGACTGCACCATCCGTTTATTTCTTTCATCTGTTGTAGTCACCTCCGAAATATTGAGAGGTTATAAAGTTGAGTTGATCTTGTTTTGAAATGGGACACTGATGACGCTGATCTCACTGATTTGGATCTTTTTATGTATCTTCTCAATAAATCGTGGACAAGACTTGGCAAATTTCATCAGCACTTTATTTTACACGAGTATCATTAGGAAAATTTGTCAAGTCTCCTCAGAATACTGAGAAGATACCTTTTTATCTGTGTTCACCTGTACAATCAGTGTCCAAAAAAATCGCGGCGGGTTTACGAACGCGCTCTGCAACATATTATATGAAAAATGATGCTCCACCCCTTTCTGCCAGCGTCTCTATCCAGCTAGACCCAGCCATGCCTGCCGCCGAAGCGGTACGGCTGATTCTCCGCTTTTTGCTGATGGTGATGCGCCACAACGCGGCTGGCCTGCCAGCCGACAATGATATTGAATACCTGCATAAACTGCGTGTAGCGACCAGACAAAGCCGTGTATTGTTAGCGCAGGCAAAGATGGTTCTGCCTGCGGCTGCGGTGGCTCGTTTCAAGCGTGATCTCAAATCTGTGGGGCAGGTCTCTAACAAACTGCGCGATTTGGATGTGTATTTGAAGGAGAAAGAAGGGGAGTTGACGGCCGTTCCTCCTCTTCTTCACCATCTGCAAAAGATACGGGATGCCGAGTGGCGGCGAACAGTGACCGTATGGGAGAGCGATCCAGTGGGACGCATCATCAATGAATGGGACAGTTTCTTGCAGAGCGGGGAAGGGAGCGACGCGCCGATACGGCCGTTAGCACAAAAATGGATTCAGAAGCGTTATGAGAAGGTGTTGAAAAACGGCCGTAAAACCCTCAACTACCATTCAGAAGCGCAATACCACGCCTTACGCATCCATTGCAAAAAATTGCGCTACACGACTGAATTTTTTGCCAGCCTGTTCCCCGTCGCTGAGATTGAGCCGCTTATCACCCAAGTGAAAGCATTGCAAACGGATTTAGGCTTATTTAACGACGTATACATACAGCGCATGATGCTGATGGAAGCGAAGGAGGCGATGGGGGTTGACGGCCGTTCCTCCCCACCCCTCACCCATACTCTCAACGAGATGATACAGACGCTCAAACAGGAGCAGCAGGCCGCCCAAACGTCATTTGCCCACAAATTCGCACAGTTCGACACCGATAAGGCCATTTACGAAAAATAAGTATACGTTTGTCATTCCCCGATCCCCACCTTCGTGAGGACGGGGCGGGAATGACAATCAAAGTTTTGGACGATTTAAATTTAGAAATGGCCTAATAGGAAAATTTGTCAAGTCTCCCCCAGAATACTGAGAAGATACCATTAATCGCTCATTACGGTGGGCAAAAATGAGAGTTGGGAGGAAACGGCCGTTTCTCCCAATAAAATCAACCCATCCAAAGCCGGAATCGTTACCTGTGACACCTCGCTGCCATCATTGATAGACGGAACCTGCGAGCCGTTGATTTTGTGGAACGTGCCGTTGAGGTCAACCGTTTGCGCCGTCTGCGTTGCATTGACCAAAATAATGCCATGTTCATAATCCCGCCGCCAAAGGTCAAGATTGCCCGTTTGTAATCGCACATCATCCAGCCACACCTCGCCCGTCGCCTGCCCTAATCCGAACTCAAAAATTGCGTGCACATCGCTGTCGGATGCTGTTGCCACGACTTCGTATTGTTGCCACGCTGTCGTCAGTTGCACGGGGCTGAAATCAAGGTAGCCATCCCATGGGCTGCCATTCTTCTGTATCCAACTGCTCAACTCGCGCGGCCGATCCGCCTTCGCCCAGAATGAAAGCGTATACTCCGTGCCCGAAATGACAGCGACGGGGGCAAACGAGAGGGAAATTTTCCAATCGGTTCCCGTCGTTTGGTTGATGTGGATATGGGTGGAGGCGTTGCCAACAGATGCCGTCGATTCATCCAACTCCATCGTGGCCTCATTCCCATCATCCGCCCATAAATCCCACAGATCAAGGTCAGATTCTGTTTCAAAGCTGCCGCCGTTGAGCGCATTATCGCCGAGCATGACATTGCTCGTGCGGTACGCCGCGCCGACTGGCTGTCCAAGATAGCCGCGTCCTGCGCCTGCGTTGTCATACTCATCAAACCAAAGCAGGCAGAGGCTGCCGTGTCCGTTGGTGTTTATTTCATAGCCAAAATAGCCATCGTTGAGTAATGCCGTCGTCAAGCCGAAGCGCATTTTTTGGTAATTGGGGACAAAATTATCATCGCCGCATGGGTTATGGTAGCTGCCGTCCCCTGTTGCGCTGGGGCCGCCATCATCTTCGTACGTTTCGATCATCGTCAGATTGGGTGACTTGCCTTGTGCCATCCATTGCGTGTAGTTGCCAACATCGGTGAGCGTGCCAAAGACGGTTTGCCGCCATGAGCCTTTATAAGAGTCTCCATTATCCAGTGGAAATCCTTCGTAATTATTGCCGTTCAATAAATCGTAATTATTCATCCCCCAATTGGGAAAAAGGATTTTTTCTTCGCCGATTAAGCGGCGTAACTCTTGTTCGTATTGCCGCACGCCTGCGTTCCACGCATCGTCAAAAGTGGTGTAATCGGTGAGTAGATGATTGGATTGATCGGGGTCAATCGTGCGAGCGGTAGAGCCGCCGACGAGCCAGCTTTCGTTAGGATCAGAGCGGTCTAAAAGTAAGCCGTCCCATCCATCGTTGGCGAGCAAGGCTGCGCCGACACGGGCGTTGTAGCTTGCCCATTGCTCTGCGCCGATGGTGGGGTTGACGACGGCCGTTGGCGACAAAGTGCTCAAATTAAGCAGCCATGTTCCCGGCCAGAAAGAGATATGGGCGGCAATGCGCGTGCCGCTGTTGTGGGCGGCAGCGGGACGGACATACCCTCGTTTGACGGTCAAGCTCTTGCTGTTTGTATCTACCGCCTTGACCAAAACCGTCTCCCCTTCAATTAAAACAGCATCACCAACGACGAACAAATCGAAGCTCTCTTCGCCATCGGTGACACTCGTGGCGGCGATGTGGAATGTGGTTGTCGATGCGTCCACATCTTGGGTCAGCGTTGTGCCGACTTGAGTCAAAAACCATTCTGGCGGGATGGCGAGAACTTCGGCATTATCGCCGGGATCAGCATCAGGATCGGGGTTGTAGCCAAGTTCGCACGCATTGGTGGAATTTAGCAGGATGATGTCAGGATTGATCGCTTTGATGGAGGCGACATGCTCCTCTTGATAGGGAAAAAAGGACACCCAATCGTAACGGGCGATGGCGTGATGATCTTGCTCATACGGTTCAGGCCACCACATGCCGAGACGGGGGAAGGGGGGATTGCCGGTTATTTGTTGGGATGGGGAAGGAGGAGATTCTGGCGTTGGGTTTGCGGGGACAGCTTCGATGGTATTGTTGGCAAAAGCACATCCAGCGATGATGCTTATGATAATGAAGGGCGCGAATAGGGTGACAGTCTGTTTTAATTTCATGGTTTTTCTGATTAGCTTACTTTGCAGGAGTAAACTAATTTATAATGGGACAGGTAGTTGATTATTGTTTTGTAACTACTCAGCCTATCAATTATTTCACCACAAAGAAGCAAAGATCACAAAGAAAATCTTAAAAAACTTCGCGTTCTTCGTGTCTTTGTGGTTAATTTGGACAATGGCTGAGTAGTTACATTGTTTTTAAGCATATATCAGATGGACAATTAACGGAAGAAAAACGGTATAGGTGTTAATATAGGGTGATGTCTTTTGTCTTTCATTCCTTTGGACTGCTTATAACAGAAAGCAGAAATTAACGTATTGTTGTAATGAAAAGCAACGGTATATTTGATGAGCATATTTGTAAACTTAACGAATATTTCCAACTGTCATTCCCGCGTAGGCGGGAATCCACTGCTCTAAAAGAAAATGGATACCCGCCTACGCGAGTATGACAAATCGTTAAGTTTACGATAATGATTTGATGAGTATTGCAAAAGGAGACAAAAATAAAAGACGATTTTGTAGGTATGGAAGATATTGATGGATTAAAGAAGGATGAGGTGCAACAAGTGGATGAAGAAAACGGAAAATTTATCTTTGCAGGGGTGATGATTCTGGTTGGCGCTGCCCTTTTAATCAGCATGTTGACGGGGTACACGATTGATAATTGGTGGGTGATAGTGGCGTAGGTCAAGTTTGCAAACTTGACCTACATTTACGAAGGAAATTGTATGCAAGAAAATTTAACATTACGATATGGTTGCAATCCGCATCAAGCGGAAGCAACCGTTTTTATGCGTGACGGCACATTGCCGATCACGGTGCTGAACGGCACGCCCGGTTACATCAATCTGCTTGACGCGCTGAACAGTTGGCA
The DNA here is from genome assembly GCA_015486215.1 of Anaerolineae bacterium. Taxonomy (GTDB): domain Bacteria; phylum Chloroflexota; class Anaerolineae; order Promineifilales; family Promineifilaceae; genus S016-13. The sequence goes on from WFSA01000160.1 coordinate 4,614, forward strand.
ATTGGTGCGCGAGTTGAGGACGACATTGGGACTCCCTGCGGCCGCTTCGTTTAAGCATGTCAGCCCAGCGGGAACGGCCGTTGGCATTCCCATGTCCGACGCGACCGCCGCCGCCCACTTTGTCAACAAAGAGGGGCTGTCCCCATTGGCGACCGCCTACGCCCGCGCCCGCGGAGCCGACCGTCTCTCCTCATTTGGCGATTGGGCAGCGTTGAGCGATATCGTCGATGTGCCGACCGCCCGCCTGATCCGCCGCGAAGTGTCCGACGGGGTGATCGCGCCCGGCTTTGAGCCAGAGGCGTTGGCGATATTGCGGAAAAAGAAGGGCGGCGCGTACCGTATCGTGCAGATTGACGCTGAGTATGAGCCGCCTGCTATCGAAACCCGTGATGTTTTTGGCATCACATTCAGCCAAGAGCGCAATCGCTCCATCCCCCGCCCGCCCGATTTGGTCGATGTGGTTACGGCAAATAAGGATATTTCTGATGATGCTAAGCGGGATATGATCATTGCCCTTATCAGCTTGAAATATACGCAGTCGAACTCCGTCTGCTATGTGTATGACGGGCAGTTGATCGGCGTTGGTGCGGGGCAGCAGTCGCGCATCCATTGTACGAGATTGGCGGGCGACAAGGCGGATAATTGGATGCTGCGCCATCACCCGCGCGTGCAATCGCTTCCATTCCGTGACAAAATTAGGCGTGCGGAGCGGGATAATGGGATTGATCAATATCTGTTGGACGGGTTGACGGCCGTTGAAGAAGCACATTGGCTGCAAAGTTTTACCCATCCCCCCGTCCGCCTGAGTCGTGCCGAAAAGCGGGAGTGGCTGGACGGTTTTAACGGTGTTGTTCTCGGCTCTGATGCGTTCTTCCCCTTCCGCGACAGCGTTGACCGCGCCTCACAAAGCGGCGTGCAATATATCGTCCAGCCCGGCGGCTCGGTGCGTGATGATGTGGTTATCGAAGCGTGTGATGCGTACGGGATGGGGATGGTGTTGACGGGGACGCGGCTGTTTCATCATTGATAATAATGAATAAGGGAAAATTAGGTGACAGGCACTTGGGAAGTGCCAGTCACCTGTTGGGAATAATGAATAATGAATTTGGATTTTGCATACGGTAATTTTGAGAGACATATTCAAAAGAATAGCTACCCCGGACGTGGAATTGTGCTGGGGATGTTGGAGTCGGGCGAGTGGGGGATTGTCTATTGGATTATGGGGCGCAGTAAAAATAGTCGTAATCGCCGCTTTGTGGGGGATGGGACGATTTTACGCACGGGGCCGATAGATGCGTCGGTGGTGAAGAATCCAGAGTTGATCATTTATGAGGCGATGTTGGAGAGGCCGCCCGTTTTTTTGGTCGGCAATGGCAGCCAAACGCGCACGATATATGATACGATGGGAGCGGGCGGCTCTTTTGATGAGGCGTTGTTGACGCGTGAACGTGAGCCTGATGCGCCCAATTATACGCCGCGTATCAGTGGTCTCATCGCCCTTGACGGAGCGACTACACCGTTGATGTTGAGTATTTTGAAAGCTAATCCTGCCAATCCTGCTTTAACTGACCGCATAACGTATCGTCCTGCGCCACCGCCGCTTGGTTTTGGGTATGGCATCACCACTTATCAGGAAGATGGAAACCCGCTGCCCAGTTTTGCGGGCGATCCGTTATTGCTCCCTTTGCAAGGCTCGCCTGAAGAGGTTTTGGAAACGTATTGGGCTGGGCTGGATGTGGATAATAAGGTGGCGTTGGCGGTAAAGGTGATCGGGGTTGACGGCCGTTCGCGTCTTTTGATCAGGAATAAGGTGATGTTAAGGAAAGGGTGACAGTCACGGGGCGCATAATTTCGAGTAAGCCAAATCCGTTCGCCCCGTGACTGTCACTTCTACTGACGAAAAATTTGGCGTATGGGGACAGTCACCTATAATTAGGGTATGAGCATGAATGATATTTCAATCCTCCTTGTAGATGATGAACTGTATAATACAGATATTGTCGCTATGGCTTTGCGAACAGATGGGTACCGTGTTTTTAAAGCAAATAGCGGGCATAAAGCTCTTGATATACTTCATACTAATAAAATAGATTTAATTATTACAGATATTGCTATGCCCGGTATGAATGGATACCAGTTACTGGAGTATGTGCGTCAACAGCCCGCCTTGATCCCCATCCCTGTGTTCTTTTTGACGGCACGGAGTATGGACAGTGATATTAATTATGGCAAAACATTAGGTGTTGAAGGGTATCTGACCAAGCCGTTGGATGTGAAAGGGTTGTTGGCTTCGGTGAAGGGGGCGTTGCTGCGGGTGCAGCAATTGAGTCAGGTAAAACAGGAAATAGCCCAAATTCCATCAGAGAAAATAGAAATACATACATACGGCCGTTTGCACATCAATCTTGACGAACGTGTTGTCTTACTCGATCAATATCCCCTTTCCTTATCTGTAAAGCAATTTGATTTTTTGAGTTGTCTGGTTGAACATGCGTATACGGCCGTTTCCTACGAAGAGTTGATCTGCATCACCCACAAACTTAAGCTGGATCGCACCGAAGCCAGTTCGCTTGCCCGCCCCATCGCCCGCCGCTTGCGCGACCGTCTGGCTATTCCCCCCAACGAGCCTGGCTGGATACAAACAGTACGCGGTTTTGGTTACCGTTTATTGTTACCAGAAGTATAAGGCCATTTCTAAATTTGAATCATCCAAAACTGTAACTACTCAGCCCTTGTCCAAATTAACCACAAAGACACGAACAACATAAAATTTTTTAAGATTTTCTTGTATCTTCTCAGTATTCTGGGGAGACTTGACAAATTTTCCTAATGATACTCGTGTAAAATAAAGTGCTGATGAAATTTGTCAACTCTTGTCCACGATTTATTGAGAAGATACTTTGTTTCTTTGTGGTGAAATAATTGATAGGCTGAGTAGTTACCCAAAACTTTGATTGTCATTCCCGCCCCCATCCCCACCTTCGTGAGGGTAAACTCTTTTAGGCGGGAATCCACTGCTCTTAAAGAGTATGGATTCCTGCCTTCGCAGAGCCTGCTCTCATGCAGATGGGGGAATGACAAATCGTTAAGTTTACGATACTGATTATTTGTTATGAACTGCTCTTTGTTTAACGATTTCGCCCAATCTCGCCCGATTCCGCCCGATCCCGTCCCAAACCCGTCTGTTCTTATCCTATATAGCATTCTTTTTTTTTTGTATACTGTAGCTGTAGTCGGTTGTCTTGATAAAAGAGAATTGACGATATCCTGTTGGAACAGTTTAACGGGATTAAGGTGGAGCAGTGTCTATGAAGTTCCATCCCTTCCGATAAGATGGAACGTCGCTTAATTCCCCTCCCCACTTTCTTCCCCTAATATAGTATTGGCATCGTTCTGTTATACGTTCATAAAGTGACTGTCACGGGGCGCAGGGTTTTGGGTAAACCAAGTCCGTTCGCCCCGTGACAGTCACTTCTAATAGACAGACTGCCGATAAATTTACACTGATTTCACGGATATATACAAAGAGAAAATAAGGAATAATAGTACAATGTGCGGAATGTATGTTTAATCAGATATTAACAAATCAATCAGGATGAAAATGGTGCATATTATTAAATATCACACATAACCTCACACCCGCTGAGAATATCACTGTATTCTTAACCCCCACATTGTAAATTAGTATTTTAGTATCTTCTCAGTATTCTGGGGAGACTTGACAAATTTCCCTAATGATACTCGTGTAAAATAAAGGGCTGATGAAATTTGTCAACTCTTGTCCACGATTTATTGAGAAGATACGTATTTTATTATAATTGTGTTCTGTTTTTACTGAAAATAGAATGCGACTAACGCTTTTTGACCGCGATAACGGCCGTAAAGCGTTGGACTGTATTTATTACCGTTTAATCACCCTATCAATTGTATTCAGGAGATGTATTATGAAGTTTCTTATCACTCCATTATTCCCCATTATAGAACAAACGATTAAGCGGAAAAACAATGGTGTATCTTGCTGATACGCCAATTCAAGCCCTTCTCTTCATAGAGATAGCGGCTAAAGGAGAAACAAGATGTTTAAAAAATATCCAAACAAATCTTCTAGTGTCCGACTGATAATGTTGGCGTTGAGCGTTATGCTTGGTGTCTTCATTTTAATCGTTTCAACTCTAGAAATGGAAGAAGTACATGCGGCCGGTACTATCACAGGTGTAGTGTATCGAGAACTTCCCGTTGATGGTACAACTGCAAATACATATGGAACCAGAGACATTAATGAGTTGGGCGTTATTAGTGTTACCGTGATCGCTTATGACAATAACAACGTAATACGAGGCACAACCACTACCGATGCCTCAGGTTCCTATACCCTTAACGCAATCGGAACAGGCCCCTACCGCATCGAATTTAGCGGCTGGCCTGCTTATTTGCATCCGGGCGCAATTGGTGCTGACTCCGCCTCCTCCGTCCAATTTGTTGCCGATGGAGCAACAACAGCAAATATGGGATTACACAACCCTGCCGATTTCTCCGAACTCAATCCACGCGTTGCCATAGCACGCTTTGCAACTGGATTGCGCTCTACCACTGCCCCTACCGGCACCATTATTTCATTTGCTTACGATTATATAGGAGCTAACAGGGCTGCATTGACAATTGAAGGCACCAATAATGGACTAGGTTCTGTTTGGGGATTGGCTTATGACCGTACAAATGACAGAATCTTTTCATCCGCTTTCTTAAAACGGCATGTGGGACTTGGCCCAGGATCAGGGGCTGGCACCATGACAGATAAATTAGGCTCTAT
>WFSA01000161.1 GCA_015486215.1 Anaerolineae bacterium
ATGAACGGTGCATGTGCCGCAAACGCCGTGTTCGCAACCCACGTGGGTGCCGGTTAGCCCCAGATCGTGGCGAATGAAGTCGCTGAGCAGCAGGCGCGGTTCTACGCTGCGAGTGTATTCTTTTCCGTTGACGGTGACGGTTATGGTGATCAGGTTGTTTTCCATAGTTGTGTCCTTGATTTCAAGCAAAGCTGGCGACAGGTACTAATTCTGTTCTTTCCGGCAATTTCTTTTTAAGAGCAATTTCTTCAACCCTATACAATAACGTAGCGTGATAGTAATGATGACCACATTTATTACACACACCAACAGGCACATTTTCTAAAATAACAAATCCCCGCCGGTGTTTAAATGCTTCTCGTTTTACTATTTTCTCCTGAACAATACCATCACAATATTCACATTTGTATCCGTACATAAGTTTCACTCTAATTGTTTACTTCATAAACAGACTCGGGTGTAAAAACTCAACAATAGAGGGTCGAAAAACGAGTAACTGAATAGAATTGTTTCAAAAAAGTGGCCAATATGTAACCAAAAAGTGAAAGCAAAGGGGTTTTTATTCCCGTTCCTTTCGCTTTTTTTGTTGCTTCCCGTCGTTGTTCTACTTGAAACCGTTGAATGCGACGCAGATTGACCATTGCCGCCGATCCAATCATCATCGAAGTCATCCGAAACTTACCTCGAACCGGCAATTTGTCATTTCCGAATGGTCGTTTGATGGCTCCGATGGTCGCTTCAACCGCTGCGCGTGGGTTTTTACCATCCGGCTCAGGTCTGGCGGATCGCTGGCGACGCAAGGCGACTTCCACTTGCCGTTGCGAAATGTAAACGGGCTTGGGCGGGTCGGCAGAAGCGCTTGCCGATTGCGGATGGCGAAGGATGTAACGCTCTGGCTTTCGCCCCGGCTCAACTTCCATCTCCTCCCCCTCTGCGGTAGTCACCTTCAACAGTCTCCTGTCATCAGGATCCAACTCCAATTCACAGTCCGACAAATCGAACTTTCCCTTGCCCGGCGCTCGCCCCCGCAGCGCGGTCTGACGCAATTTGACCCCGCGCTTCGCCATCACTTCATCCACTTCAGGGCTGCCGTAAGCGCCGTCGGCGTCCATCAACTCCAGGCCGTGCTTTTCCTTGAGTTCAGGCACAATTTCCGCCAGCATTTTGGCGTCATCAGTTGTATTCGGCTCGACCTGCACTTTCAGGATAAGCTGAAAGTCGTTCTCTCCGTCGCTGGTTTCGGTGACGTTGGCGACATAACCGATATAGCTTTCTCCTCGCTTGCGGCGATAACTCGCTTCAAGGTCATCGGGCGATTGCAGGCTGCTGGCGCTCAAGTCGCTGCCATCTTTGGGGTGCGTCCCTTCATCGCTTTGCTCGAAATGTTCGGCAAATACCCGCTTCAATGTCCGGTAGGTTTCGTGGTTCTGGTAATCGGCAGCCAACTCTCTCACCAGTCGCGCCATCAATTCGCCGATGGTTTCCAAATGTGGGCGATGCGCGTCTTTCCCTCTCAAACGATACGTGTACTGCCCCGATGTCCCCTTCACATAGGGATTAAACTCGGCTTCCCAACTCACCCGCTCCGCCTCGCTCAACATCCGATGCACCCGCTGCAATACCTCCACCAATAACTGCAAGCGGCTCATCTCCCGAATGTTGCTCGCTATTTGCGTCGAATCTACCCGCTGCCTCCCCGTCTTCAAACTGAATTGCACCAATTGCTCTTTTGTCACCTCCTCAAAGGTCTGCTCAAAAAGATTCTCCCCTGTCTCTCCCATACGCTTCGCCAATCGCTCTCGAAAGACGTATATCGTTCGCATACTCAAATATCCTTCATCCAGATTGTACACCCCCAAGGCCCGACGCACCTGCACATTGTAACAGTAATTCTCGTACATCTCTTCGTCACTCCAGCCGTATCCCGCTTTGAGTATTTCCAGACCCACCAGTACGTTTACCGGCACGTTCGGACGTGATGCCACGTCTGCATACAACACCGCATAAGGCTTCTCGTCAATTCGACTGAATATCATCTCGTAGAACGTACCCGCCCACGAATCCTCAAGACGTTCTTTCAGATTCTTCGGTAATTCGTTCAGCCCGCTGAATAATGTTTTTTGTAGATGGTGGGTGTTCGCTCGAAACATTTCTTTGCCTCCGATTGTGTACCTTCTTTTACACTTTCTATAACACCTCGGAGGCTATTTGGACTCGTTTTTCCTCATACCTTTTTGCAGGGGAATCATATTAGATGAATCTCAAAAAGCATTGATATTAAATCCGGATTTGCCTTTAGCCCACGGATTAGCAGGATATGTTTATTTTCAACAAGGTAAATATAATTTAGCAGAGAAGGAATTACTAATTGCCTTAAGTTTGGACCCAAACGAAAATTCACTACCGGACACTTTTTTGGCCCTATTGTTTATCGACATCATCCTCATAAATCTGCAAAAACGCTAAAAACACTACCAAAGAAACAATTTATCACCATCAAACGCTTCAGAAATCATCGGGAAGGGGTTGAGCAACACCTTTGATGTTGATGCCCATTTGAAAAGCGGCCGGAATGAATATACCTTCATTCAAAAAATGGTCAAGAAGAGACAAACCGAGTTGAAACAAGCTCAAA
>WFSA01000162.1 GCA_015486215.1 Anaerolineae bacterium
GCCGTCTGTATCTTTACCATTCCAGCGGGCGGCCGTTTCCCATTCATATTCATGGGGCAGTGTGATTTCATATTCTTTCACATCATCACATACGGGCGGTGCCAGAATTTTTCCTTCATGCAGCTTGTTTGTCAACCAGCGGCAAAAAGCCGTCGCCTGATACCAGCTTACATCTGTGCGCGGATGGTTGTCATAAGGCCAACTCGAATCGTCGAATGATTTCTCTTTTTCTGGTATCTCTTTCCAACAGTTTGCCTCATCCTGCCCGTTTTTATCATCAATAAATGCTTGGAACTGTGCATTGGTGACGGGGTATTTGGCAAGTTGGAAAGCTTCTTTTATTTTCGCCTTCGTCCCTTTACGAAAACTTCTGAATGCCTTGCTGTCTCCGCCAATTTCATACTTGTCTTTCTTGCCTTTCTTGTCTTTCGGCACAACGTCACCCCACGCTATGTCAGGCAAGCCTGTCTCTGGGTTTACGCCCACGCCGTCGCGGTTATCGCCTAATTTTGATAACACAATTCCCGCATCGGCTCGTTCCCGCCGTGATAATGGTTGACGTTTATGTTCTAACAGCATTATCAATCGTTGTTGGACTCGTTTACTTAATTGCAAGCCCCAATCGCTGGATTTCGCTTCTGCTTTTAAGCTCAACAATATGTCGCCAGCAAGCCATGCTAACCGCCAAAAAGTATCATCATCTATGTCGTTTTCAGGACATAATTTGCTAACTAATTCGAATATATCATACTTTCTAGGCGATTCCGTAGACATGCTGTGTTCTACAGCAAACAAGATCAAAAGCCGCCAATCACCATCCAAACTTGCCCACCGATGCGCCCAATGCAGTCCACATTCCTTAAAAGTGGCACATTCTGGCGAGTTTGATTCTTCATCTCTTATGGAAGCTATATAAACTCCCGCCAGATATTCCTGAATGGTGCGATGCGGAAAGGCAAAAGGGCCGCCGAATTTGCGTTCAATCAATAAACCAGCACGCTTATTTAGCAATTCTAAAAGCCGTCGTCCCCATTTTTTATCTGGCTCACGATTTCCATCCAATATAAACGGGTTCATCTTGCCCAACTCCCCGCTTAAATAAGTTGTGTCAATATCAGCAGCCTCTTTACTGCTGTCGCCCTGCGTATGTACTTCATATGCAACTGCATTCAACACTCGCTTTAAGGCTATGGTTTTAATCCCATCTTTACGCAAAAAATCAGTTAGTCGAGCGTGTTTATCTGCGCTTTTCACAGCATCCCATTTGAACAGCAGTTGATCTACAATGTTCTTGTACAACTCAATGCGGGATTCAGGCAACCCAGAATCTTTATGGGTGACAGCCATCATCGTTAACAAGAGCGGGTTACCAGCCATTTCTGTCAAATCTTCACGTTCAATCGCTTGTTGTAAATTATTTATAAGCTCTGTTTCGTTTATATTAGCCAGATGTCCTTTGTGTTTAAGTTCCTTGTACCATCCATCAATAAAGGCAAGGCGTTGTTCAAGAGAAAATTCTTTCAATGTAAATGTCGGATATCCTTTTAAGCGCAAATCTTCCTCTGCTCTTTTGGGATCATATTGGTAAGAGAGAATGCGGCAGGTTACTAATGATCGGCATTTGCCATATCGTTTGCTAAATTTCATGATAGCATCGCGCACAAAGCGACGCTGATCTGTCGTTGTCACTTCGTCTAACCCGTCAAAGAGCAATATGACATTGCCTGCTTCCAGCGCATTTTCCAAAAGCGGCCATGCCTTGCCTAAACCTTGCTCATTCAATACCTTTTTAATGAATTTTTGCACATCGTTTACAGTTGCCTCTTCAGTTGGTTCCAGGGGCAAAGTGCGGGCAAAATCACGCAAAATAATGAGCAGGGGGATAACGTCTGTTTCTTCCTTTGACCAATCGGGGAGATGTTCAAGCCAATGGCCGTGAGGCTCTATGTGATGCGCTGCCAGCAAGTACGCAAGATGGTTGATGAATGTGGATTTTCCGCCGCCGGGATCACCAAGCAATACCATTTGCCTATTATCTGCTACGGCTGCCAGTACTGATAATGGCTCCTGTTTATCATCTGGTTTCTCCGCTTTACCCTTGTTCACAGTCGTCGTAGTATCGAGTGCAACATAAACGGCCGATAGTTCAGGAGCGCGTTTCTCATCGCTGGAAGCAATGCCAAGTAATGGTACAGATACCAAATTATCCCTAAGCTGCTCTAAATAAATATCGAGCGCGGACGTATCTGTCTTGGATTGATTGCCCAATTGAAAAATAACCGTTTGATTTTCAATAATCTGTTCACCCGCAACTACGTTTACAACATCATATATGTTTCCTGCCTGTACAGCTATTGTATCTTTGGAATGTTCTCGTAATACTGTTGACAATTGTCTTATTTCTGCTGTCAGTTCCCGAGTTGTTTTTATGTTTTCTCTGGATCGATTTTCTTCAAGAATGGGGCGAAGAACAGGCTCGTTATTAGCTGCTTCCAAAAAAGAAGTTCCGAAAATAGCTGTCATTTTTTCAAAATCTAAACTGGGAAAGTCATGGGCGACAAAGCCTGTTTTCTCAAATAAGTAAGCGATCTCATCTGCCTCCATTGATTTGCCGCGCAATAAACGCATGACTTGGGTTTTTACGTCATCCATAGCAAAGAATTCAGTGAAGATGTAGTTTAAATCCACGTCTTTAGTTTCTTCTGGTATTTCTGAGCTGACATACAAAATTGCAGCAATAACAGCTTGATGCAAGCAACGTTCAACAGCCTTTTCTTTTTTATCCTTCCCCCAATTTTCACCCAGCCTGTTGACCGCTTTTTCAATGACCGCAATAGTCAAATCAGATGTCAAATTAGCAAGATAGTCGGCGGTGAATGCGTTCATCATGATTCCTCCTCAACGGGTAGACAGGGTATCAGCCGCCAAATAGGTTTTGGCCGATGTTGTAGAGGGTAACGGCCGTAACTGCCAATTTCCCCAACGCAAGCCCCGCTTTGCGGGCAGCGTCGGTTGTTTTCACGGTTTCGGTGAGCAGGTCGGCGGCCGTTTTGAGATTGCGTATGATGCGGTTTCCCTCTGGCTCTTCTTGGGCGAGTTCTTCTTCGGCGGCGTTCAGCGCGATTTGCGCGTCTGTCACGTTGCCGTCCTGTTTGACATCACCGTCGGCAATGGCGGCGTTCAACTGTTCTTTAAGCGCGGCCACTTCCTGCCGTAACTCATCTGCGGTCACATTGGCGGGGTCGGCAATATATTGCAAGCCGACAACGATATTGTCCGCTTCCATTTCTTCGGCGGTGATGCTGCCGATTGTTTCTATCGGGCTGGTTATAGGTTCGCCGCCTTGCTGTTGAACACCTTGCACGATATTTTTTGCTTTTATGTTTTTGGCGTGAATGCCAGGGGTACTTGTTTGGTTCATGGTTGCCTCCTCATGGTTGTGGGTCAAGTTTGCAAACTTGTCCTACGCTGCGATTATCGGGGATACTCATCCCTTCGTCCATTGTCATTCCCGCGAAGGCGGGAATCCATGTTTTCCAGAGAGGTGGATTCCCATCTTCGTGGGAATGACACTCATTGAGTGGCCGAAACGATGACCACCCCCCACTTATGTTTGCTGAATTATACAGGGAATGATGTGAAAATAGCCAACGGTATCAAATACAAGAATGGAGGATGCGTCGCGCAACGGAGCGTTTATGCACCTCGTCCGCACCGTCGTAGATGCGGGCGGCGCGTTCGTGGCGGAACCAATACGCCAGCGGCAGTTCGTCGGTGAGACCGACGGCTCCGTGCGTTTGGATGGCGCGATCCAGCACGCGCCCCATCACCCCCGCGACATAAAATTTAATGAGCGAGATGTCATCGCGGGCGGCGTAGCTGCCCAAGCGGTCGATTTTGTCGGCGGCATCGAGCGTCAGCAGGCGGGCGGCGTTGATTTCGGCGCGGCTTTCGGCGACCCAATTTTGGATCGTCTGCTGGCTGGCTAACGGCCGTCCCGGAGCCACTTCCCGCCGTACCGCATAATCGCACATCATATCAAACGCGCGTTCGCAAATGCCAATCCAGCGCATACAGTGATGAATCCGCCCCGGCCCCAGCCGATTTTGGGCGATGGCGAACCCCGCGCCTTCTTTGCCAAGAACGGCCGTTTGCGGCACCCGCACCCCGTCATACATAATCTCCGCATGGCTCGCCCAGCCGCTGCCCGATTCCCCCATCACCGACGTATTGCGGACGAGACGGAAGCCGTCCGCGTCTGTCGGCACGATAATTTGGCTGGCGCGTTTGTATTTGGACGCTTCGGGATTGGTGACCGCCATCACGATGGCAAACGCGGCCCCATCCGCCCCCGTGCTGAACCATTTGTGACCGGTGATGATGTAGTCGTCGGCTTCTTTAACGGCCGTTGTACTCATCCATGTCGGGTTGGAGCCGGGATTTTCGGGTTCGGTCATCGAGAAGCAGGAGCGGATGTCGCCGTTGAGCAACGGTTTGAGGTACGTTTCCTGCTGTTCGGGTGTCCCGTGTTCGATCAAAATCTCCATATTGCCCGCGTCGGGGGCTTGGCAGTTGAAGACGTAATGCCCCAACAGCGTGCGCCCCAACGCTTCGCTGACGTGGCCGTGTTCGACCAGCGACAGCCCCATGCCGCCGTATTCTTGCGGGATTTGGGGCAGCCACAGCCCCAGCCCGCGTGCTTTTTGGCGCAGTGCGTCCAATTGCGGGGCGACGGCGTTGAAGTCGGCATCGAGAAACGGCCGTTCCAACGGCACGATCTCTTTTTGCACAAAATTGCGGATGGTGTCCATCAAACTCTCGAATTCAGCAGATGATAATGTCATAATTTTTTCTCAACTATCTTTTTGTACTTCTTCGTAAC
>WFSA01000163.1 GCA_015486215.1 Anaerolineae bacterium
GCCGTCTGTATCTTTACCATTCCAGCGGGCGGCCGTTTCCCATTCATATTCATGGGGCAGTGTGATTTCATATTCTTTCACATCATCACATACGGGCGGTGCCAGAATTTTTCCTTCATGCAGCTTGTTTGTCAACCAGCGGCAAAAAGCCATCGCCTGATACCAGCTTACATTTGTGCGCGGATGGTTATCATAAGGCCAGCGCGAATCGCTGAATGATTTCTCTTTTTCTGGTATCTTTTTCCACCATTTCGGATCATCCCTATCTTTCGCTTCAATAAAACAATTGAATTGTATATTGGTAATCGGGTACATCGCCAATTGATACGCACCTTTAATCGGTACATTCCGCACTTTTTCATCATCATGTTTGCCATCTTGCCCTATTGTGTATGTTCTTGTTGTGTCAATTTTTACAACGCTACCCCACGCTATGTCAGGCAAGCCTGTCTCTAGGTTTACGCCCACGCCAAGTCGGTTGTCGCCTAGTTTTGACAGCCACCCCGCCGATTCAATTCGTATATCTGTTGACAATTGCTTGTCGGCAGCCATAAGTATTTGTAGCCACTCCTGTATGCGGCGGTAAATTGCCGTAAATCCGCCTTCCCGTTTTTCTTGTTTCACATAAAGGCGGAAATTCGTCTCATACAACGCCTGCGCGGCGATCATCACCGATGTCACTACGGATGAGGCTTTTTCTTCATCTGGTTTATTCGGCAACAACTCATTGAGCAAATTTTGTACATAAACGGGGGTCTTTATACCGCTGCCAGCACTGAGCAAGAACACTTCTTTCCACCAATCAGGTTGTTTTTCCAATTTCTGGCATAACTCTTTCTGACCATCAGATTGTTTTATCAAATACTGCGCCGCCAAATACTCTTGGTAGGTACGATGCGGAAAAGCAAAAGAGATACCGCTCTCACGCTCAACTAATAATCCCGCCCGTTGCGAAATGTAGTCAATAATTTGGTCAACCCGTGTTTTTGTTTCAAATTGTTCAATTAACGCCATATGCAATTCGCTGTGTGCAATTTCTGCAACTTGCGAATCTGCTTCTGTTGACTCTTGTTCCGCTTGCACCGCTCCTTGAGCCTCATGCCCTTCATAAGCTAACTTTGCCAATATGGTATGCAGGTCTTCTGTCGGCACCCCCAACGAAAGTACCCGATCACCTTCCACACCCAAGTACGCATCCTGATCCAGCCGATTTTCCCAGCGTGCTAGCAATAATGTCACCATCCTTTCATAAAGGGAAGCCCTGTCATTAGGCAATGTTGAACTGCTGCCGTTGCTGTCCACCTGAGCGATCAGCGTCAACAACAAGGGATATCGTGCTAATTTATATAGGTGAGGGCGTTTCAAAATGATATGAGACAGATAGGCCGCCCTTTGACGACACATTTCTACGCTCCAACTACGCGTATATTGCATCCACCGCGTATACCACGCTTCATTAAAAGACTCAATCTGCTCTTTTTCAAATAATGCTAATGATACGGTCACAAACTCATTGTCAGGTAATCGCCATCCGCTACCCTTCTTATACGCATATGGACGGCTGGTGACCACTACACGGCATTTTTCTTCGCTTTCAGCAAATTTTGCTACTGCACCGCGAATGATCGTTTTTCGTTTGTCAGCGTTTCGCAACTCATCCAAACCATCAAAAAAAACAATCCCCCCTTCTTTCTGCAATGTACGCTTAACATTATAAAAACTGTCAGCACATCCCCAATCATCCAGTAATTGTTCTAAATATGCCCAAATATCACCAACCGCGCCTTTATTTCTCCCTTCTTTATCGAGCCAATTGGAAAAATGGCGCAAGATAATCCGCACTGGTAAAGGGTTGTACTCATCAGGCCAATGTAGCAATGAGGCTTCCCCAGTGCCTAATTGCCGCCGTGCCAACTGGGTGATGATATGGTTTGTCAACGTACTTTTGCCGCCGCCTGGTTCCCCCAGAATAACCAATCGGGGCAGTTCAGCAATCGCTTCAATAGCTGTCACCGGTAAGCGGCTTTCTTTCTCTGCCTCTACAGACTTTGCTAACGCTTCCTTCTCTTGTTCTGATTGCTTCGCTTTCGGCCGCAATGTTTCAATGAGCGGTTTATCTCCCAATCTATAGACATTTTCTAGATAAAGTGTCGTAAAAACCTTAGAGATGAGCAGCGCGTCAGCTTTTTCGTCAATCGGTGTCATATCCAATTTTTCGCAATGGGCGCGTAATTTTTCGAGATAGTTTGGTTTCCAATCGGGCGCGGATGTATCTGTTTTTTGTTGACTATCCCATTGAATGTAAATATTCTGTTCAGCAATATGTTGCTCAGTCGCCACATTTACGGCATGAATGTCATTGGCGTTAATTGCATATACGATTTTTTGTCCCCAATCCTTTTGCATTTCAGTCAATGTAGCTTTGATCTGATTCAGTTCTAGATCATTTTTAAGAAGGGGTTCCGTCTCAACGGCCGCCAAAAAGGCAGATTCAAACGCGGCCATCGCCTCTGTGAATGGTAAGCCTTGCAATGTTGCCGCATCATAATCTAGCTTATAGAACTGGTCTCCTAAATATTTCCGATCCATTGACAGCCCAGTCGCTAAAGCTGCCACTTCGCTTGCCACGCCCGCATTTTTAAAGAAATCTGTGAAAATATCATCCAGTAAATTTTCCTGCTCTTGTTCCTTTAGGTTGGCGCGGGTGGCCGTGGAAGCGATAGCGGTAGATAAGCAGCGTTGCATTGCTTGTGTCTGTTCGTCTCCATTCAGTTTTCTGTTAAGTCTGTGATTGCCTGCTTTTAGCATATTTTCGAGTAGGGTAGATGCTAAATTAATACCAATTCCGAACGCTATTTGTAATTCCATTTGTAGTTTCTCCGCAACAGTCAAGGGCAATTTTGCAAAATTGCCCTACGGGGTATCAGCCGCCAAATAGGTTTTGGCCGATGTTGTAGAGGGTGTACGCTGTCATCCCCAATTTCCCCAACGCAAGCCCCGCTTTGCGGGCAGCGTCGGTTGTTTTCACGGTTTCGGTGAGCAGGTCGGCGGCCGTTTTGAGGTTGCGTATGATGCGGTTTCCCTCTGGCTCTTCTTGGGCGAGTTCTTCTTCGGCGGCGTTCAGCGCGATTTGCGCGTCTGTCACGTTGCCGTCCTGTTTGACATCACCGTCGGCAATGGCGGCGTTTAATTGTTCTTTAAGTGCGGCTACTTCCTGCCGTAACTCATCTGCGGTCACATTGGCGGGGTCGGCAATATATTGCAAGCCGACAACGATATTGTCCGCTTCCATTTCAGCGGCGGTGATGCTGCCGCCGCCAGTTTCTATCGGGGCGGTGATGGGATCGCCGCCTAACTGCTGCCGTCCTTGGACGATATTTTTTGCTGTGATTTTACCTGTAGCGTGGATGCCGGCTGTCTGCTTCTGGCTCATGGCTGTCTCCTCTATTAATGCGGGTCAAGTTTGCAAGGCTGACCCGCGGATGTTTGTTGATGGGGGGATTATACAGGATAAACGGCCGTTGTTCATGGCAACAACAGATTGGGGCAACAAACGGATTCCCCCCGCCAGCACCAAAAAATCTGCGTTCATCCTGCAAATCCTGTAAATCTGCGTCCTATTTTGATCGTAAACGGCCGTTTCCCAACCCAGATCACACAAAACTGCCCGTTTTTTTACATTCGACACACTAATTAGCCAAGATTAGCCAGCTTCTTCGACACCTCCGCGAACAACACCTCACTCTGCCCTTTCCGCGCAAACGCCACCCCCTGACGATACGCTGCCTGCGCCGCCTCACGCTCATTTTGCGCCAACGCCACATCGCCCAATATCTCATACGATGCCGCAACAATCTGCCACGCGCTGATAGATGAACCGATCTGGATGCTGCGTTTCAAAAACCGCTTTGCCTCATCATACTCTTTCAAGGCCAGTGCGGTGATGCCCAAATTATGGGTTGACCTAGCAACGCCCGACAGATCGCCCGTTTTCTCTGTAAACGCCAACCTTTCACGATAGAGCGATTTGGCCTCTGCATACGCTCCTTGTATGTAGGCGATATTGCCCAAATTGAGGAGCGCCGTCGTTGATTCCCGTTGATTGCCTAACTTTTTATACAAAACGGCCGTTTGTTCATAATGTTCCCGCGCCTGCTCCCATCGCCCGCCGTTGTAATCAATATGCCCCAGCGTCTTGATCGCCGACGCGATGCCGTTTTCGTCGTTCAATTGTTGATACAGTGCCAACCCACGCTGGCAATACGCTTCCGCTTCATCGTATCGCCCCAAATCTTGCAAATTCAAGGCGTGATAGTTCAGCGACCACGCCATCGCCCGCTCGTTTGGTAACGATTGGAAAATGAGGAAACTGCGTTCGTGGTTGGCAAGCGCATCGCTAAACCGCCCCATGCTGCCGATGAACGCGCCCTGAAACATGAGGGCGTACCCATACGCCAGACGTGCATCCGACGCATCGGTGAGGGCGGCGAATTGGTTGACAACTTTGCCCATCATCGACGCGCCTTCTTGATATCGCGCCCGCGCTTCCAAAAAGGTAAACAGGGGGATGATGCTTTGGCAAACGACCGTTACCCGTTTTCCCGCCATCATCCATCCCCACGCGGTAGCGATATTGCTCCACTCCCCTTCAATTTCTGCCAGCATCAGCGGCGTGGCGGCAGTCAACTCCCGTTGCTGCAAAAAATCGGCGTAATAGCCGCCGTAAGCCGCCCAAATCGCCTCCGTTTCTCCCATCGCGGCCAATTTGCCTTCTGCAAATTGCTGGATGACGGGGTGAAGGTCAAAACGGCCGTTTTCCGCCGCCAACAACGACCGATCCGCCAACATTTGCAAATCAGAAACCGCCGCCCCGCCGACGCGCCGCGCCGCTTCCGTCGAAAATCCGCCCTGAAAGAGCGACAATCGTGCCAAGATCGTCCGCAAGGCAGGCGGCAGCAGCCGCCACGACTGTTCAAACACCACCCGCAAACTGCGATGACGCGGCATCACATCCCGCCACAATGCCGCCGCCGCATCCAAATCCTCCGTCAACTGCCGGGCGATGGCCGCGCACGACTGTTGCGCCGTCAGCCCGGCCACCAACTCAATCCCCAACGGCGAGCCGCCGAGCAGATGGCAGATGCGGCTGACGCTGGGCGCGTCGTCAACATGGACAGCCCCGTGCTGGCGGGCGCGTTCCACAAAAAGCACGTCGGCGTTATCGTCCGCCGCCAGCCCGTCCAGCGGCAGCACCCACTCCTGCCGCAAATTCAGCCGCTGCCGCGAGGTGATCAGCAGTTTCAACTGGGGAGCGTGCGCCAGCAGGTCAATGAGCAGCGGGATGATCGCCGCGCCGTCGCCGGCGACCAACTGTTCGGCGTTATCGAGCACGAGCAGCATCTCTTTGTCATGCAGATGGGTGATGAGTTGTTGGCGATGGGGGGAACGGCCGTAAAAATGCAGACCGATGGCGCGGGCAACGGCCGTGATCACCCCCTCCTCAGACTCCACCGCCGCCAGCCGCACGAAAAAGCTGCCATCCAAAAAAAGATGCGGCCAGCGGCGTATCGCTTCCAACGCCAGCCGCGTCTTGCCCATGCCGCCCAGCCCGACAATGCTGATCAGCCGATACGCCGTGCCGCGCAGCAAACGGCCAATGGCGTTCATCTCTTGGTCGCGCCCGATGAAGGAGGCGGCGGGGTGAGGATGGGGGGAAAACGGCCGTTTTCGGGCGGCGCGGATACGGTTGTATAACAGCGTCGTCTCCTGTGCGGGTTCGATGGCTAACTCTTGCTGCAAAATGCGGCGGCACACATCGTACTGGCGCAGGGCGGCGTTGCGTTGCCCCGTTTTTGCCAGCAGCCACATGCGCTGGCGGTGCGCTTCCTCTCGCCACGGCTCCAACGCCAACTGCCGCGCCAGCGAGGCCAACGCCTGTCTATACGCTCCCTGCGCGATCTGCTGTTCGGTTAAGCGGTCAAAAATATCGAGCGCATGTTCGCGCAGCCACTCTTGTTGCAACCGCGCCCACGCTTCAAAATCGGGCGCATTGCGAACGTGAAAACCAGCCAGAAAATCCCCTTTATAGAGCGCGGCCGCCTCTTCAAGGGTGGCGAGGGGCAACTCCACACTCGCCGCAAACGCGGCCACATCCAGCCAATAGGCGGTATTGCGATTGAAAACGGCCGTTTGCCGTGTAATCGTCACATGATCGCCGACCAGTTTGCGTAAATTGGAAAGCACCTGCCGCAAATTGGTCATCGCCTCCTTGTCGGCCATGTCTGACCAGAACATTGTCGCTAACGCATGTCGGGAATGGATACGGCCGTCTACCGCCAGATAGCACAACAGTGCCTGTGCTTTGCTGGAAATAAAGCCAGTCAGCGGCTCACCGTCTAAGGTGGCCTCAAATCCGCCTAAAAACGTCAGTTTCAAACCCATTTGTGCTTATCCATCCCCCAATTTACGTTCTCTTTACGTTTATTTGTTACCAATACAGAATGGCTAAAGCTGTTTGCAACAATAACTTACTCAAGGTAACAAGCACTTGGTAAGGAATGAGGATTAATGACATGGTTCAAAATGGCGAAAATTATCTTTACAGTTGTTACATGATTGGGCGACCACAAGGGTCGCCCCTACAGGAGTAAATTGTAGGGGCGCGGCCTTGTGCCCGCCCACAACCTGTAAAGATCATTTCGCATAAAATGAACCATGTCGGATTAATTAACTGTCCCATTTGATACACTGATTTCAATCCCCCTCACCCCAGCC
>WFSA01000164.1 GCA_015486215.1 Anaerolineae bacterium
CAAATTGGAGTCAGCGAATTCATCCTCAATGATGTGAAAAACGAATGGAAAACACCAAAATTCGACCTCGCCCGCTCCACACGCGCCGTTTTTTCGCCAAATGGCGCACTCGTCGGCTATGTTGAAGTATGGGACATCGTTGATCCACCAGTGCGGATTTGGGTATGGGCGCGAGTGCATCCAGAACATGAAGGGCGCGGCATCGGCACATGGTTGACCAGCTGGGCAGAGGCACGCGCCCACCTCGCCATTTCCCGTGTTGATGATAATATATCTGTCATCATGCAGGCGGGCGGCTATAGCGCACACCAGCCGACGCTCGATCTTTTGCAGGAGTACGGCATGTCCCTCACCCGTCATTTTTGGAAGATGGTTACGCCGCTGGACAGCACACCCCCTTCCCCCCAATGGCCTGACAATATCATCATCCGCACAATGGCCGATCTGCCTGACTTGCGCTCCGTCTGTGCCGCCGAACAAGATGCATTTCAAGATCATTGGGGGTATGTGCCTCGTGATTTGGAAGAAGAGTTGGAGCGTTGGCAACATTGGATTGATAATAATGAGAAATTCGATCCTACCCTCTGGTTTTTGGCGATGGATGGGGATGAAATCGCTGGAATATCGCTTTGCCGCAGTGAAGCGCAGGATGATGCGACAATGGGATGGGTGGATGCTTTGGGGGTGCGCCGTGCGTGGCGACGCAAAGGGATCGCCCTCGCTTTATTGCATCATACTTTTGTTGACTTTCACAAACGCGGACAAAAATCGGTCGGCTTGGGGGTAGATGCGGCTAGTTTGACGGGGGCAACGCGACTATACGAAAAGGCGGGGATGGTGATGGATGATAAATTTACGTTTGCGACTTATGAAAAGGAGTTACGGGCTGGACGGGTTATTAGTCGGGAATGAGTGAGGGATAGGACACGGATTACTAAGATGAACGCAGATTTTTTTATTGTTTTATCTGCGTTCATCCTGACAATCTGCGTCCCATCTCCACCACGCTATTTAACAATCTCTAATTGCTCTTTAATCACCGCTAATAGGGTGTCGAACGCTTTGGAAAAGGAGGCTACGCCGTCCGCTTGAAGTTGCTCGGTAACGGCCGTTAAATCAATCCCCGCCTCTGCCAAATCGGAAAGGATGGTGTAAGAGTCGGCAACGGCCGTTTCTAATGTTGATGCCGCATGTCCATGATCGCGGAACGCATCAATCGTGGCGGGGGGGATGGTGTTCACCGTCTCCTCGCCGATTAGCTCGTCAATGTAACGCGTGTCAGAATAGGCACGGTTTTTGACGCTGGTCGAAGCCCATAACAGCCGTTGCCGACGTGCGCCAGCCGCTTGCAAAGCGGCAAACCGTTCCCCATGAAAAATGTTTTTGAACTGTTGGTAAACGACGCGGCTATTGGCAATTGCCGCTTTCCCAAGTAAATCAAGATGGTTATCGGCAAGGGCGTTGTCAACGGCCGTATCCACACGGCTGACAAAGAAGGAAGCGACAGAGGCGACTTGTGCAGGGTCGCCGTCCGCATCAATCCAACGAGTCATCCCTTCTATGTACGCTTCGGCAACAGCGTTATAATGGGGCATATTAAACATCAAGGTCACATTAACATTGATGCCCGCCGCGATAACATCGGTAATGGCGGGAATCCCTTCGACGGTGGCAGGGATTTTGATCATGAGATTAGGACGGGAAACGGCCGTGAATAAGCGTTTGGCCTCTACGGCCGTTCCCTCTGTATCATGAGCAAGGTACGGAGAGACTTCCAAACTGACAAAGCCATCGGTGCGGTCAGACAGCGTGTACAGAGGGGCGAAGAGGTCGCAGGCGGCTTGGATGTCCGCGATTGCCATCGCCTCATAAGCGGTCATCACATCTGCGCCCTCAGCAGCTAATTGGCGCAATTGTGCATCATAATCATCACTGTTGCCTATCGCTTTTTCAAAAATAGACGGATTGGAGGTCATGCCGCGCAAGCCGTCATTATCAATCAATTGTTGTACGGTTCCATCCTGTAAAAATGTGCGGCGGATGTTATCGTACCAAAAACTTTGTCCATATGTGTGTAAGTTGAGTAGCGGGTTCATTTTTTTCTCCAAGACACAAGTAGCAAGTAAGCAAGTGTGCAGGTATGCAAGTAATATATGCACACATTCTACTTGCCACATGCAAACATGCAAACATGCACACTTGCCGCTTGCACACATAAACTGGATAAGCGAGGATACTTATGAAAAATGATGTATTGTATTTGGATACGGCCGTTACCAAACGGACGTTAATCAATTTTTTGCGAACCGAATTTGAGAAGGCGGGGTTTAGTAAAGCAGTACTTGGCTTATCGGGCGGTGTAGATTCGGCCTTAGTCTGCCATCTTGCTGTCGCCGCTTTTGGCGTAGAGAATCTGCTCGTCGTCCGTATGCCATACCGAACCTCATCGGCCGCGAGTTTGGAACATGCCACTCTCCTCATTGACACCTTAGGATTGCAGCATGAGACGGTTGATATCAGTGGAATGGTAGACGCGCTCGTCGCAGTCAGCCCCAATATGACCCCACATAGAAAGGGAAATATCATGGCACGGGCGCGAATGACGGCTATTTATGATCGGTCTATGGCGTGGAACGGGCTTGTTCTCGGCACGGGCAACAAAACAGAGTTGCTGTTGGGATATGGTACGATATTTGGTGATTTAGCAGCGGCCGTCAACCCCGTTGGCGATCTTTACAAAACACAAGTGCGCCAACTCGCCCGCGACATGGGCGTACCAGAAGTCATCATCAACAAGCCCCCGTCCGCCGATCTCATCCCTGAGCAGACGGATGAGACTGACTTTGGATTTAGTTATGCTGAGGTTGACAATTTGCTCTATCATATGATTGATAAGCAGATGTCACAGCAAAAGTTAGTCGAACATGGATTTGCGCTTCCCTTCATCGAAAAAGTGCAACGCATGATAGAACAATCAAAATTTAAGGGCGAATTGCCTGTTATTGGGCGAATATGACAAGCGTGCAAGCGGGCAAGTATGCAAATGGCAAGTTTGCAAGTCACCTGCAAACTTGCGCCCCTGCCCGCTTGCATGTGGAGATAATATGAAAAAAGCAATCAGTATCAGTTTAGGAAGCTCGGCCCGTAATAAAAAGGTCGAAATTGAGTTGTTTGGCGAAACCGTCTCCATTGAACGGCGCGGGGTGGACGGGGATGTGGATAAAGCGATAGCCCTGTTTACGGAATTGGATGGTCAATATGACGCTTTTGGCGTGGGCGGCATTGATTTATGGGTTCAAATCGGCAAAAAGAGACTGCCTCTGTACGCCGCCCAAAAATTAGTTAAAAATGTGAGCAAAACGCCCGTTGTTGATGGCGGCGGCCTCAAAAACACGCTCGAATCGGGCGTTGTAAACCTGCTTGCCACTGAGTTAGACCCTAAATATGCCAAAGCGAAGGTCATGTTGACGATGGGGATTGACCGATACGGATTGACGCTCGATTTTTATGAGCATGAGTATGATGTCGTCTGCTGTGATTTGATGTTCGGGCTGGGCATTCCTATTCCTGTCCGCACATTTAAGGGATTGCATCGGATGGCGGCAACAATGCTTCCTATCGCTATCCGTCTGCCAATGAGTGTCATCTACCCGACGGGCGAAAAACAGAACGAAATTATCCCCAAATTTAATAAGTATTATCAATGGGCAGATGTGATTGCGGGAGATTGCCACTATATCAAACGGCATATGCCCGATCAATTGGCGGGCAAAGTCATCGTGACCAATACGACGACGGAAGCGGATATGGAAGCGTTCAAACAACGGGGTGTGACCCATGTTGTGACAACGACACCGCTCTTAGACGGCCGTTCTTTTGGCACAAATATGATGGAAGCGGCGTTGACGGCCGTTTCTGGCAAAAACCGCGAACTCACCCACGAAGAGTTGGCCGCTATGATCAAAGAGTTGGACATGAAGCCAACATTGCATACGTTATAAACTGCAAGACAGAGTATAGAGATAGGGATAGAGAATCTGTCGCACGTCTCTATCTCCACTCTCTATCTTATGGTGCTGCAACGTCTCTTCTCCACCCTCATCTACGTCATCACAGGAGCGATCGGTATTGCCGCCTTCGCCTATCCCCTCATTTTGCCCGCCCTTGCAACTGGGCAAAATGGATCAGGGGAGTTACTAACGGCCGTTCTCCTCACCCTCTCCCTCGCTATTTTATTATTAGAAGTGCAAGGGCAATCTATCAACGCCAAAATTGTCGCTGTGCTGGGGGTGATGGTGGCAATGACGGCCGTTCTCCGTTTCATCGAAGTCGCCATTCCCGGACCTGGCGGCTTCTCCCCCATTTTCGTCCCCATCATACTCGGCGGCTATGTTTTTGGCGCACGTTTCGGCTTTCTGCTCGGCACAATGACCCTGTTCACCTCCGCCCTGATCACGGGCGGCGTGGGCGCGTGGCTGCCGTATCAAATGTTTGCCGCCGGCTGGGTTGGGCTGACGGCCGGATGGGTGGGCAAGTGGCAAATAACAAATGGCAAATGGCAAATCGGCGTGCTTGCCGCTTTTGGCTTTGGATGGGGATTGCTTTATGGGGCGATGATGAATTTGTATTTTTGGCCGTTCATCGCTGGCACAAACCCAGCCAGCACGGGTGACGGCATCCGCCACTATTTGACCTATTACGTCGTCACCTCACTCTGGTGGGATTTGGGACGGGCGATTGGGAATGGGGCGTTACTGCTACTCATCGGCAAAGCGGCGGTGCAGGTGTTGGAACGGTTTAACGGCCGTCTGTATTTCAAGTTTGCAAATGTACAAGTGTGCAAGTCGGCAAGTGTGCAAGTCGGCAAGTCGGTAAGTCACCTGCAAATCTGCAAACATGCAAACATGCAAACATGCAAACATGCTCACTCCCCCTCCCCCTTCGACGTGCGTGCGTGGCTTGTTTGGGTATTGGCGGCAGCGATAGTGACAATGACATTGCGGAATCCGTTGTATTCTGTCCTGCTTATCGCTATTTTTCGATTAGTGGGGCAGGCGTGCGCCTTGCCTGATACGGCATTTAAGCTGCCATTTGGGAGAATAACGGCCGTTGTCCTCACCTTCTCCACCCTTTTCAATATGTTTTCTGTCCATATTGGGCAGACGGTGCTGTTCACACTACCATCGGCGTGGCCGCTCATCGGCGGTGATATGACGCTGGAAGCGGCCGGATTCGGATTCAGCAATGGGTTACTTTTATTGGCCTTGCTGGCCGCATTTTTGACATTTAACACGGCCGTTTCCCTCAGCGACCTCGCCCGTCTCACCCCCCGCGCCCTGCACGACATGGGCATGGTCGTCCTCATCGCCATCACCTACCTGCCCGAAACCCACCGTCATCTACAACGCATCCGCGAAGCACAAGCAGCACGCGGCCACAAAATAAGCGGCCTGCGCGACTGGCAGCCACTCCTAATCCCCCTCCTCGTCGGCGGACTCGAACGCGCCATGAATGTCGCCGAAGCGATGGCCGCCCGCGGCTACGGCTCAACCACCGACCGCCGCCTCTCCCTGCGCTATCAAATCGGTTTAATCATCGGCCTCCTGCTCAGCTTCGCTGGCTGGGGGATGACATTTACCGCTACACCCATCTGGGGATGGCCACTGCTAACAATCGGTACAGCACTATTCATCCTCATGTTACACCGACTAGGGAAACAATCCCCACACACCCGTTACCGTCCCCGCCTATGGACAAAATCGGATTGGGGAGTTCTCATCACCCCCATATTTCCCCTGCTCTTTATCTTTGGGAGGGATGGTATCATGTTAGATTGGTCACCTTATCCAATAGTAACGATCCCTCCCTTCAATATATTCATTGGCGGCCTGCTGTTACTATTTATCCTTCCCGCGCTTAACCCACGCCCAACTGCATAATCGAGCATCCTTCATTAACAGCATATTAAAATGGATCACGCATCATACGCAACTACCACCATTAGTTGCTGTCTAAATGAAACCATACTATAAACAGGGCAAGATTGTCCCATAAGCACGAGTACCCTCTGGCAATCCTATTTTCAAAGTTCTTTGAATCACCTATTTGATACCTAGCAATACCTCAAATATCTGTTTTTAATCCCTTCACTTACCAATACCTGTATCATCATATTCGTAAACTTAACGAATATCTCTGACTGTCATAACTAGGGCGATTGCATACTCGTCTTATAGAAATTTGAGTAATTTTTGTATCTTCTCAATAAATCGTGGACAAGACTTGACAAATTTCATCAACACTTTATTTTACACAAGTATCATTAGGAAAATTTATCAAGTCTCCCCAGAATACTGAGAAGATACGATGAAAGAAATAAACAGATGGTGCAGTCAAGAAAGCATCTGTTTATTTCCATAATCTGCTGTAGTCACACTAAAAGTAAAATAATTACCCCGTTTTATTGAGAAGATACAAAGCGGAAGTTCCTGTACAATTATCGTAGGTCAAATTCGCAAATTTGACCGTGCAATTTTACAAAATTGCACTACAGAAAACCCCGAAGAAGGTAGGCCAAGCTATACTAGTATTGCTTGGCCTAAGTTCTTAGATGATATACGCCGCCTGTATCGGGAATCGGAATTCCCGATACCTATCTGATGGGAGTTGCGG
>WFSA01000165.1 GCA_015486215.1 Anaerolineae bacterium
AATTTAAGGTAGACCAAGATTGTTCGCTCTGTGCCATGCGCTTAGGCACCGTTTTTATAGATAGTTTTGTATCTTCTCAATAAATCGTGGACAAGACTTGACAAATTTCATCAGCACTTTATTTTACACGAATACCATTAGGAAAATTTGTCAAGTCTCCTAAGGCCATTTATGAAAAATAATTATACGTTTGTCATTCCCGCCCCCATCTCCACCTTCGTGAGGGCAGGCTCCGTGAAGACGGGAATGACAATCAAAGTTTTGGATGATTTAAATTTAGAAATGGCCTAACTGAGGTGTACGAACAAGTCGCCACATGATGAAAAACGATCCGCAGATTACGCAGATTAAACATTAAAAATCTGCGCTCATCTGCGTAATCTACGGATACTCTCTGATAACTTGTTCAACTCTCACCTAATGTTCGACAGCGTGACATTCATGGCAGTAATAGGATTCTTGTTCATCCACTTTTTGTTCGCAAGTGGTATCCATCACTTGCACGACGGGCAAGGCGAGCTTGGTCACTTTGCCGATCATTTGTAATGAGCCATCCTCTACTTGACGGATATTCCATAACGGTTCGCCGCGTTCTGTTGCCAGAACCGTGTCGCCGATCTTTAGGTCGATAATCGGGTTGAGGGTTGCCATTTTGAGGGCGATGTCGTCGGGATCAGTGATTTTTTGGGTTAACGGCCGTTCTTCTCGTGTTCCATGACAAGTGCGGCATTGCACATATTGAATCTCTTTCTCATTGCTGTGAATGTCGCCGTCCCCCATCACCTCCTCTCGCGTGTGGCAATCGACACAATCGAGCGTCCATTCACAGCGCGTAAATTGGCCGATAGGCTGGTAGTACTGCTCAAAACGGCCGGATGGTGCATCTTCACGCGGGTGAAAACTCATGTCGCGCATACTAAAATTGCCGCGATTGTGGCAATGGTTGCATTGAGAGTACGGGATCGCCGTCGTCATCTGATGCGTGACCGCGTGACCGTGTTCGCTCTTATTAATCGTCGGGTCGCTGCCGCGATATAAGCCGTCGTCAGCATAAATCATATGGCAGGATGAGCAGCCTGTGGAGCGGTAGTAGGATGGCTCGCTGATCGGCTCGCTGGAGAGATGGCAGTCGAGACAATTTTCGGCAAATTGATGTACGGGGGCGGGCGCGTTGGCGGCGGGTTGAAAGAGGGTTAGGGAGGAAACGGCCGTTTTTCCCACCACCTCATCATCCGTCACCGCAATCGCCCCGTACCGCGCCGTCAAATCTGGCTGCACACCAAAAGCGTACCCGATTTGGGCGATGGCTCCCGTGTACGTCGCCTGCACCGATGTTTTCACTCGATGGATATGGTCAGCGTGGCAGCTGCCGCATGCTTCATCCACGACGGCTAAGTCGCTGGGATTACGGCCGCCCAGCATTCCCTCATGAGCCTCGCCTTTATCGGCCGTTCGCTCATTCCCCCGATGGCAGGTCACGCACGCAAAGCGTTCCATCGGGTGACTATTGCTAATCTCCTCAATCCCTTCATGGCAAGCGAGGCAGCCTGTGGTGGAAACGGCCGTTTGCGACTGGCAAGCGGTCAGCAGCAATAGGCCGACAAGAAGAAGCCAACCATATTGTACAGAATAAATTACGTGTTTTTTCATAGTTTTCGTAGATCGAAGTGACAGTCACGAGGCAAGCCGCCTTGATTTCCTCAGAACCATTCGTCCCGTGACTGTAGGGCGATTGCATACTCCAAATCGCAATGTTAAATTCCAAATTTATACCATTTTGTAACTACTCAGCCTATCAATTATTTCATCACAAAGAAACAAAGATCACGAAGAAAATCTTAAAAAGCTTCTTGCTCTTCGTGTCTTTGTGGTTAATTTGGACAATGGCTGAGTAGTTACACCATTTTTAGGCATCTTTTCAGTATTCTGGGGAGACTTGACAAATTTTCCTAATGATACTCGTGTAAAATAAAGTGCTGATGAAATTTGTCAAATCTTGTCCACGATTTATTGAGAAGATACGTGGTTACAACCAATTAAGAAAGGAATAAATTACGTCAGTCGAGTAAATTCGTTCCTTTCCTAATTAACTGTAATTATGCCCCCAACTTTTTGAGAAGTTACATTTTTAGCAACTCTATAATTGACATAACATGCGAATTGAGGGGAATTTATGTGTCATGATTGTCGTGATCGTGATCGCATTTCGTGATCGATTTTTTCGATTTTTGATCACGAAAACGATCACGATCACGAATTAAGGCGAGGTTGTAATCGCTCTATACAGGATGTACATGAATTTACACTTTGAGCGGGATTAGGCTACAATCTCCGCCGTAAATTTTTCGCCGGTGGCAGAATAGGACACTCGTCCGTACCCGGCTTACCAAAACTGCGGGATAACCACTCTCCATATCTGGGATGAAACCCGCGAACTAACAATGAATGGGCAAGAATGAATAGCTAAGAGCCGATGGCTGACGGCCGTTTGTTGCTGCCATCATGTCGTAAGTCAAGTTTGCAAACTTGACCTACAGGAGAATTTCTCATGGAATATGATTTTAAGAAGTTAGGGCAGAAAGAGATGACTGCCCCCAGTAAGGAGTTGGATACTTTTCCAGCACCAAAATATGTAACGGCCGTCACCTTCACATCCGACGAGCTAACCAATTTCTGCCCCGTCACTGGGCAGCCCGATTTCAACAATATCACCATCGAATACGTGCCCGATAAACTGTGCGTGGAGAGCAAAAGTCTGAAACTATATCTGTGGACATTCCGTGAAGAGCAGATTTTTGGTGAAGGACTTGCCAGCCAAATCGCCCAAGACATCACAGCCGCGCTTGATCCGTTCACCTGCAAAGTGACATTAGAACAAGGCATTCGCGGCGGTCTGCAAATGACGGCCGTTGCCGAAATCAATAAGGCCATTCATGAGAAATAATTACAATCAAAATTTTGGGTGATTTAAATTTAGAAATGGCCTAACACCTCATCAAAAGAGCCTGTGGCTGGTTAATTTGCACCCAGATTCCACAGATAAACATTGATGAAAAAACCTGTGTCACCCGCGCAATCCGTATCCTGCTTGCTTTTTCCAACACCCAACTGTTCAAGGAGAACATCATGTTTTACATTTTTCTATACTTAGCCGCCGTCGTGGCCGCCAACCTGATCATCGCCCAATTTGGGGGGGCTTACCCCAGCACATTTATCATCGTCGCCTTTCTTTTCATCGGTTTAGATTTAACCTCCCGCGACCATCTGCATGATGCGTGGCGCGGCAAGCAACTGCTGCCTAAAATGGCCGCTCTCATCGCCGCTGGTTCATTAATTTCGTGGTTTTTGAATAAGGATGCGGGACAGATTGCGCTCGCGTCCTTCATCGCCTTCGCCGCCGCCGCTACCGTAGACACAATAGTTTATCACCTGCTGGGCAGCTACCCCCGCTGGATGCGGGTCAACGGTAGCAATATCCCCAGCGCGGCTGTAGATTCAATCTTATTTCCCACAATCGCCTTCGGCAGCTTCCTCTGGCCGATCGTGCTGGGTCAATTTTTAGCAAAAACGATGGGGGGATTGGTTTGGTCAGCCATTTTCCACTGGATAGAGCGCAAGTGAGCAGGTTTGTATGTTTGTAAGTGTACAAACTTGCCCGCTTGCCTACATGCCCGCTTGCTTACTTGCAATTACTCATTTGAGCGATGGCCCGCAGGCGGCGGGAGAGGTCTACACGCTCGCGGATGCTATGCTCTAGCGAATTGGCTGTTTTAGAGAGCCATGTATGAATTTCGGTACGTTTGTATTTGTTGAAAACGGAGATTTTGGTGATCGCTTCGGCCATCGCTTCTTTGTTTAAGCCGTGCAAAACGGCCGTTTCTCGTGCAACCTTTTTTTCTTCATCCCAATCAGGTAGATCGGCATAAAATTGACCCGTTACTAACTGCGCGGGATGGGCATCGGTGATATTGATACGGGCACTAGCATAGCTGAGACCAGCGTGACAAACAAAAAAATCAGTCTGCTGTTCAGACCGTCTTGCCAAATCGCGCCATGAGGCACTGCACGCTCTGCGGCCGCTTTCCGTCGAACGAATCATCTTGCAATATATGCCCGAATTGCTGATTTCAGTCAATGCCTGCCCGTCCATATCCGTCGTAATCGCCCCGACTTCGGCCAATTCCGCAAAAACATCCTGAATAGGTTGTACATC
The DNA here is from genome assembly GCA_015486215.1 of Anaerolineae bacterium. Classification (GTDB taxonomy): domain Bacteria; phylum Chloroflexota; class Anaerolineae; order Promineifilales; family Promineifilaceae; genus S016-13. The sequence goes on from WFSA01000165.1 coordinate 4,214, forward strand.
CTGCACTGGTAACGGATGATCAGTTTCATTTCTGGTGTTGGGTTCAGTTTTGGTAGCGGGGCTGGTACGTTTCAGCCCGCGCAGCAACATATCAATCTCATGGCGGGGAAACCGCCATTGCTGCCCAATTTTCATGCCCGATAAACGGCCGTCTTTCAACATTCGATACACAGTCGTCCGATCTATACTCAGAATGTCTAACACGTCCCTAGTTGTCAACAAATCGTCCATATCATCCTTTATTCGTATCCTCTCAAAAAAGCGGGGAAATTATTTTGTTTTTAGTATGACTACAGCGGATTATGATAATGATGTATCTTCTCAATAAATCGTGGACAAGACTTGACAAATTTCATCAGCACTTTATTTTACACGAGTATCATGAGGAAAATTTGCCAAATCTCCCCCGAATACTGAGAAGATATTAATGAACGGATGTTTTCTCGACTGCATCATCCGTTTATTTCTTTCATTTGCTGTAGTCACCCCGAAATATTGAGAAATCACCTCCATTCTAATAATTTGCATTATTTTGCAATAGGATATTACGAAGCAGCAAATTTGCAAATTTGCTGCTTACTTCTGCCGCAGCATAAATCCTGCCATCGCCAGCACCCCGATTACTCCAGCAATAAGCGGAATAAACCCAACACGATTCTCATCCTCTGCCTCAAGAAGAGGTATTGACGCGGGCGTGGGCGCGGCCAGCGAAGGGGTGATGGGAATCTCTTCCTGTATCGCTATTGGCGGCACCGTTTGCGTCGGCTGGGGAGTGATGGTCGGCTTTTGGGTTGAAAATGCCATTGGCGATGGCGTGGCGGCCGCCGTTGCCAACTCCTCTGGCGCATCTGTCGAGCCGCCGCTTTCAGCTGGCTGCGGCTGAATGCCGACTTGCACTTCCTGCCCAATTTGCAATAACGAACTGCTGTTCAAGCCGCTGATCGCATAAAATTCATCATAAGTCAGCTCGTAGGTGATGGCGATCCCCGCCAATGTGTCACCGGGCTGGACGATGTGGACAATACGGCCGTCTTCCAACATCCGTGCATACGGATACTCCTTCACAGGCTTGCTCCCATCTGGCAATTGCTCATACGCCAAAATGATTGGCTGCCCGATAGAGAGGATCGAATGGTAGTTGAGATTGTTGAGGTCGTATAAATAGTACACATCCTTCTTAAATCGGTGGGCGATGACAAGCATCGTATCCCCAGCGACGACATTATACAGAACAACCCCGTCTGGATTAGCGGTGGGTATAGC
>WFSA01000166.1 GCA_015486215.1 Anaerolineae bacterium
GGGTTGGGGTGAGGGTAAAACTCCAAAGTTAAATGGGTAAGTTATTTAAGGCTCATTCCTTACGCGCTCCACAAATACCCTTTGTAACGCACGGTTTTGATGTGTTGCGGATGGGTTGCGTCTGGCTCAATTTTGCGACGCAATTTGTGCATATGCCATTTGATAATCTCGCGTGCTTCAGACTCTTCTGCGTCATATCCCAAGCCGCAGTTTACCAATTCGCGGGGGGGAAGGGCGGCTGGAGATGCCTTGACCAGACAAAGCAAAAGGTTGTATCCTGTTGTGGTTAGATCGAGCGGTTTGTCGTTATATGTGGCAACTTGATGGTGTGTGTCGATGACTAGCACGCCAGAATGTAGAAAACGGCCGTTTAACCCAAGTCGTAATTCAGCATCGTCATCATCGTTTAGCTCATTGAGAAGTTGGTTCAGGGAGTCGATCTGGGCGACAAGCCGTCGCCGTTGCTGTTTTTTATGGTGTGCCGCCAACCCATCGCGCACGCGGCTGCGGATGGTGTTCGGGTCGGCGGGCTTGAACAGATAATCAAACGCGCCCAGCCGCAACGCTTCCACAGAGCTGTCAAGCGATCCGTGCGCGGTAAGAATGATAACCGTCACATCGTCGTTTTGCTTGCGGGCGGCGTGAAAAACTTCAATCCCACCGACTGGCTCCATCTGCAAATCGAGCAAAATCAGATCATATGTGTGGTTTTCTAAATTCAGAAGTGCTTCACGGCCGTTGGCGGCCATATCCAGCACATATCCTTCCTTACGCAACGAACGCTCCAAAATAAAGCGTACGCTGTCTTCGTCGTCAACAATTAAAATACGGGGTGGGTTCATAAGGTCGTAACGGCCGTTTCGTCGGTGAGTATGGGTAATTCAACGCGGAAAATCGCTTGCTCATCTTGCTGAAAAAGGTGTAATGTGCCGCCATGGGCGATGGTTATATCACGACTGAGTAGGAAGCCAAAGCCACTCTCTTTTGGCATTTCCCCCTGTAATGTTTTTATTAGGGATGTGATGGGGATGAGAGAAACGGCCGTTATAAATTCAATCCGAACCATCGGCAATGCCGCAAATGTGCGAATAGACAACTTGCCGCCGCCATGCTCGCCAATCATCTGGCAGATGTTCAACACGATGTTTAGGAAAACAAGATGCAGTTGATTCGCCGATGCCCATACGGTTGGTAAATCTGGGGCAAACTGTACTTCCAGACGAGTATTTTGCCGCCGCATCTCCTTGCGAGCCACGGCAATAGCCTCTTGCAACAGGTGGTTGACAGCGGCTGGTTCGGGCGCATCGCTCTGCGGCCGATAAATCTGGTGCATACGTCCCACCAACTTCGCCACCCGATCCGCCTGCCCCATTGCTAATTCAATATATTCACGCAACGACACGGGATCATTCATCTCTTCCAACGCTAACGCCATCGCCCCCTTAATCGCCTGCATCGGATTATTGATTTCATGCGCCAGACTGGCGGTCAAACGCCCCACCGTCGCCAGTCGCTCGGCTTGGATGGCTTGTTGGTACATATGCTCGTGCTCATCCATGAGCGTAAGGGTTTTGTCATGCAGACGGGCGTTGCCGATGGCAAGTGCAATCATTTCCGCCGCTGTCGAGAGTAAATCTGCATCCGTTTCCTCAAAATCAGCCCCAATTTTATTAAGCAGACACAATGCACCAATCGGTTTATCTTGATAAAGCAACGGAACGCTCAATAAATTATGGGGAATGAACCCGATATTTCGCTCTAATTGATGGGCGTAGCGAGGATCGTTCTTGGGGTCATTGATGATGACGGGGCGGCCAGCTTGCAACGGCTCCCCCAGCACACACCCTTCAACAGGAAAACCCTTTTTCATTAAGTTGACTACCCCATATGAGGCGGATAGGTGCATATTTTCGCAGGAATCGTCAACCAAACAAAGCAATCCTATCTCAATATGAACCAGACGAATCGCCCAGTTCAATGCGCGATTCAGCGTGTTTTGTAAATCAAGCCCGTTGGCAAGTTGATGGCTCATCTCGTATAACGCTTGCTGTTGCGCGGCGCGATCTCGCAATGTGTCCATTTTCATGGCGTTGGCGACGGATGAAGCCAGCAGACTGGCGATGCCTTCCAATAGTACCCGATCTTGCTCGCTGAACGGGTGCGTGTGGGATTGGATGACAACTGTTCCCAATTGCTGTTGGTGGTGAAGGGGGACGGCTAGTAGAAAACGGCCGTTAGCCAACAACGCCCCATCCGCATCCGCATCAAACTGCGGCGCATCGGCCAGTGCGTCAACATGGACAACCTCACCGCCAACGGCAACCCGTCCCAAAATTCCCCTATCCACAGTGACAGAACTGCGTGGCCGATAGACGATGCTGTCAGACGAGGAGGATGCCGAGTTTAGTTTTTTACCGTCAGACGACAGTAGCCAAATGCTACCGCTGGAAGCGTTCAGCAGACTGGTTGCGTGTTCCAATGTCAACGACAACATCTCATTCATGTCCGACTGTTCGGCCAGCGTTTTGGCAACCAGCACAAGGAAGGCGGTTTGTGTCGCATAAAACTGTGATTCTTCCTGCAAAACTGAAATTTCCAGAAAACGGCCGATGAGTATGCCTATCGAATCAATGGTTTTGCGTTGTGCGGGGGAAAGCAGGATGGGGTGTGCATACTCCAATTGCAAAACGCCCATTTGCCGTTGCCCACCCAACAGTGGCAGGCAGAGGATGTTATTTGCACGCGCTTCAATCTGGTGGTTATCCTTCAGATGGATGGTAGCGGTTGCTGCACCTAAGGCGGCTGCCAGCACCCCCCGATTTTCAATAAGTGCCTGCACAAATGGAATGCCATCCTTTACATCGCTCAGTACATCAAGCAAAAATTGGGTAGGGCGGGCTGCACCTTGATCGAGATAGGGGTGCAACCGTAGTTGCAGTTCAGTGGCCGAAAGCGGAAGTAGCAGGTAATCATCTGCGCCTGCTTGCAAGATGGCTTCCCGTTGGCTGGGGGCGGAGAGGGTGACGATGATGGGGGAAACGGCCGTTAATGGCTCCTCACGCAATTGCACACAAATTTCAGCAACATCAACCACAGAATCCAGCAAAATAAGGGGGGGCGCATCCGATGATGCTTCCGCCGTCAAAGCAAACACCTCGTCTATAGAAGTCGCAGTCAACATGGTGGCGTTGACTGGCAAGATGGCTGTCACCATTTCGCCAAGATGATCGTCCGAATCAGTCCATAATAGAATAAGCATACGCATTCTCCACAGTAAGGGCATGGTGTTGTTATGCCCTGCATTTCAACATATTTCTGTATCTTCTCAATAAATCGTGGATAAGACTTGACAAATTTCATCAGCCCTTTATTTTACACGAGTATCATTAGGAAAATTTGTCAAGTCTCCCCAGAATACTGAGAAGATACCTGAGCAAGTTCTACTAATTGTCCACCAAATTCATCAAATAACGCCACAACTGCTTTTTCGCCTTCGCGAGTAACTACTCAGCCTATCAATTATTTCACCACAAAGAAACAAAGATCACGAAGAAAATCTTAAAAAACTTCGTGCTCTTCGTGTCTTTGTGGTTAATTTGGACAATGGCTGAGTAGTTACCTTCGCGAAACGCTTCTCGTATTTTTTCATGGCTTGGTATTTGAATGCTTATAGGAGTGTATTAAACGGGCAAATCCAATAATCCGCAAATTTTATTGGGCTGAGTAGTTACGATGAGGATTACCTAAAATCAGAGAGTTGTCGCTTCTTAAACTACAATTTACCTTGCCGTTGTTTAATTACCTCAGTTGTTAAAAACAACCCTTCCCCTTCTGTTGGGAAAGGAAGATAAGGAATGAGGATTAAATAAAACTCGAAACTTCCATCTGTCATTCCTAAGGAGAATACCGTATGACAACATTGGCAATTGAAACGAAGGAATTAACGCGAAAGTATGGTGACAAAACGGCCGTTGACCGTCTCACCCTCGCCATCCCTCAAGGCGAAATTTTTGGCTTTCTGGGGCATAACGGCGCGGGCAAAACCACAACCATCAGTTTACTGACCACCCTGCTGCTGCCCACCTCGGGCAGTGCCAGCCTGTTTGGCGACGACATTGTGGAAAAGAATCTGGAGGTGCGCCAGCGGCTTGGCTATGTTCCAGAAAATGTGCGCCTCTACAATGATCTGACCGTCGCTGAGAATCTGCGCTATCTGGGCGCATTATCGGGCGTGCTGGATATTAACGGCCGTATCAAAGCCGTCCTCGATTTACTGGAACATCCCGAATGGCTTGAGTTGCGCGTTGGCTCTTTTTCCAAAGGGATGCGCCAGCGCATCGGCATCGCGCAGGCATTGCTGCACCAGCCCGACGTTCTCTTTTTGGATGAACCCGCTTCTGGTTTAGACCCGGAAGGGCAGCGGGCAATTGGCGACTTGATTGTGCGCTTGAACCATGAATTTGGCATCACCATCTTCATGAATACCCATCGACTGTCGGAAGCGGCTAAGTTGTGTACCAGCATCGGCATTATGAATCACGGCCGTTTGGTTGTGGCCGATACGCTGGAAAACGTGATGGGTCAGTTTCCAGATACGCCTTCGCTGGAAGAAATTTATCTGCGCGTCGAATCGCAAAACGGCCGTGTTCCAGCAGCGGCAGGAGCGGTTTAGTCATGAACAAATCCCTGATTATCGCCCGCAAAGAGTTCCGTGCCGCCTTTCGCAATCGGCTCTTTTTAACCATCACCCTGCTGTTTTTGGGGCTGTCTATCCTGTCTGTCTACATCGGCAGCACCACAAAACGGGCAGAGATGCGTATTTACAACGACACGGTCGCCTCGCTGCAAGCCAGCGGCGCGGCCGTCCTGCCCGCCGCGCCAGAAATCCATACGCTGACGATTCTGGCAAATTTGACGGAATATGTCGCCATCGTCGGCGCGATTTTGGCCGTCATTTTGGGCTACAACGCCTTGATTGAGGAAAAGGAATCGGGCGGCTTGAAGTTGATTCTCTCGCGCCCCGTGTACCGCGACCAACTGCTGCTTGGCAAGCTGCTGGGGAACACGGCCGTACTCGCTGCCCTGCTCGGTCTGGTTTTCGTCTTCAATCTAATCTTGCTGGTCGCCATCGGCGGCATTTGGCCGACTATCGGCGAGGTGGCACGTTTGTTTTCCTTCACCCTCATGTCGCTGGCCTACATGCTCATCTTTTTGAGCCTCTCCATGCTGTTGAGCATCCGCCTGAATAATGGGGCGACGGTCTTTCTTATCTCACTGGTGTTATGGGTGCTGTTCAGCTTTGTCGTCCCGCAGATGGCCGATGCGACGATGAGTAACAGCAGTGTGGTCAACAGCATCAGCGGCGCGATTAAC
>WFSA01000167.1 GCA_015486215.1 Anaerolineae bacterium
ATGATACTCCGTGCATAAATACGTGGAGTGTAACCATAGACGGCGTTGACGCTTATGTGGGTATTTCTAATTGTCGTTAGTGGGTAATTCTAATTGTCGTTGGCCGGATGGGACATGAAAATCTTAATACAACACTAATTTATGCACGTTTGGCCGATACAACAGTCAGGCATCAGTATCAGCAAGCGATGGAAAATGTAACTAATTATGTGAGTAATTAACTCACTGTAACCTTCGCGGGAATGACAGCTAAAGGTATTCGTTAAGTTTACGAATATGATCCCATCACGCCCCATCCAACACCGCCGCCAAACGGCCGATTCCTGCCCGAATTTCATTTGGTTTGGAGGCAGCGAACCCCATCAGCAAACCAGGGCGCGGGCAGGTGTCTAAATAATAATCGGACAGGGCGGCGACGTTGATTTTGTGAGAAACGGCCGTTTTTTGCACAACTTTATCGTCAACCCCTGACGGCAGCCAGCCAATCAAGTGCATCCCCGACTCGGATTGGCTCAACGGCAAGCGATCGCCCAGAACACGGTCAACTTCAGCGACCAGAATGGCGCGGCGTTCGGCGTACAGGCGGCGCATCCGACGAATGTGGCGCGAAAAATGCCCCTCGCTGATGAATTCAGCCATCGCCGCCTGCACGACGTTGGGACTTTGAATATCAATCGTGAACCGTGCCGCCTTAAACGCCTCGACCAAATCGGGCGGGATGACCATATAGCCCAGCCGCATGTTGGGAAACATCACCTTGCTAAACGTGCCGATGTAAATCACACGGCCGTTTCCATCCAATCCCTGCAACGCCGGCACAGGTTGCCCGCCGAACCGATATTCGCTGTCATAATCATCTTCGATAATCCATGCCCCCGCCTTTTCCGCCCAATCGAGCAAGTTCAGCCGCGCCTTCAAGCTCATCGTATGCCCCAATGGGAACTGGTGCGATGGGGTGGTGTAAACGCAACGCGCCGTCGGTGAAAGCGCGTGTCCTGCGGCCACATCCAGCCCATTTTCACCGACGGGAACGGGGATTAGCGTTGCCCCCGCGCTTAAAAAAGCGATCCGTGCGCCCAAATAGCCCGGCTCTTCCATCCACACCTCATCGCCGGGATCGATCAGCATGTGGGCGGCTAAATACAGCCCTTGCTGAGAGCCTGAAACGATAATGATTTGCTCGGCATCGCAGCGCACGGCACGCGCCACCCGCAAGTGCATGGCGATGGCTTCGCGCAGCGGCTGGTATCCAGCCGATTCATCTGGGTTGTTGCGGAAGAGGGTCAGTGGCGATTGGCGGTACTGTTTATTGATCAGCCGCGCCCAAATTTGGAAGGGGAATGCGTCTAAATCGGGACGGCCGTGTGGGAATACGGGCTGTTGGTTGGGGTTGCGATTAACGGCCGTTGATATGCCCGCCAACCGTTCCCCGCGCTGGGAAAGGGGGCGATTGTGTTTTGGGAAATGGGGTGCTTTTTGTTCGATGGAAACGGCCGTTTGCAGCAACTCTTCAGGCAAATTATGGGTCACATAAGTGCCTGATTTTGGTCGAATTTCCAAATACCCCTCTACCGCCAACTGCTTGATCGCGTTTACAACCGTGTTGCGCGACACACTCAAATTTGCCGCCAAATCGCGCGTAGACGGCAAGCGCAACCCCGATGGCAACTGCTGGGTTAGGATTGCTTGTCGCAATGCGGCGTAAATTTGCCAATAAAGCGGCGTTTTTTCTTGACGGTCAAGGTGTATGAGTGAAAATAAAAAAGTATTGGGTGATGGTGACATTTTATGCTCCAAAAGCCGGAGTCGAGGCTTTAGCCAGTCGTGAACAGGAAAGACCGGCCAAAGCCTCGACTCCAATATAAAAAGATCAAAAGATCAGCATATCTGGTACTATATTTTTGTACAAATCTGGCTCTTTTGCATAGTCCAGTTTCGTGGATAATAACGCAGTATAAATCTATTGTCTAAAAAGGAGAAGATCATGTCTAAATTTGAGAAAACAGAGAAAAATCGAGTACGCACAGCGGCACGGCGCGGCCATTATGATAAAAAGACAATTTATGAAATCATTGATGAAGCTTTGATTTGCCATGTTGGAATTGTGGAGGATGGTGTGCCGTTTGTTATCCCCAGCATCCATGCTCGCAATGAGGACAAAATTCTTCTTCATGGATCAAAGGCAAGCCGCTTGTTAAAGCATATCGCGGCAGGCCATCAGGTTTGCGTAACCATCACGTTGTTGGACGGATTGGTGTTGGCGCGTTCAATTTTTAATCATTCGATAAACTATCGCTCGGTTGTGTTGTTTGGCACGGGGCGGATGATTGAGGATGAGCAGGAGAAAATGCAGGCTTTAGAAACGCTGTCCGAATTTATCACACCTGGCAGATGGGACGTGACACGCAAGCCTAACGCCAAAGAAATGAACATAACAACCATTGTCGAACTGTCTATTGATAGCGCATCGGCAAAGATACGAACTGGCCCGCCAGTAGACGTAAAGGCCGATTACGAATTGCCAGTATGGGCGGGGACATTGCCTATTCAGCAGCAAATCCTGCCCCCTGTGGCTGATCCTAAATTGGCGGATGGCATACCAACACCTGATTACCTTGCCGATTATTAAAAAAGGCGACATAGTTCATTTACATAGAAAAAGTCTTTCAGACCTTTATGCAAAAATGATTTGGGTACGTTTCAAATGAGTTGAACCAAAGTGACTGTCACGGGGCGCATAGCTTTGGGCAAACCAAGCCCGTTCGCCCCGTGACAGTCACTTCTACCGAAATGAAACACACCCAAATGATTTAATCACAAACAGATTGTGACCCTATGGGTTATGGCTGTCAATAAAAAAGATAGAAAATAGAGATGGAGATATTCATGCCTCCATCTCTTATCTCTGTTTTCAAGGAGAATTATGGAGCTTAAAAATTATATTGGTGGCGTATGGCGGCATTCGGCCGCTACGGAATTTGCAACCGTATCTGACCCCGCGACGGGGGAAGTGTTGGCGAAAACGCCACTCTCACCGCCGTCGGAGGTGGACATGGCGGCGACCATCGCCGCTGAGGCATTTGTGGATTGGCGACGCACACCACCCGTGAAACGCATTCAGCCGCTGTTCAAGTTGAAGGCGTTGATGGAAGATCATTTCGACGGCATGGCCGAAATGATTGTGCTTGAAAATGGAAAGACGATAGGTGAAGCACGGGGCGAAATCCGTCGCGCCATTGAAAATGTGGAAGTGGCGTGCGGCATTCCGTTGATGATGCAGGGGGCGGTTTCCGAAGACATCGCGCGAGGAATTGACGAATTTATGATTCGGCAACCCGTCGGCGTGGTCGCCATTGTCGCTCCGTTTAACTTTCCGGGCATGATTCCCTTTTGGTTTTTGCCATATGCGGTGGCGACGGGCAACACCGTCATCATGAAACCATCGGAGCGCACACCATTGACGATGCAGATGGGCATTGAGTTGATGGAAGCGGCGGGATTTCCGCGCGGAGTCGTCAATATGGTGCATGGCGGGGCGGAGACGGTCAACGCCATTCTCGACCATCCGACGATTAAGGCGGTTAGTTTTGTGGGATCAACGGCCGTTGCTAAACACATCTACGCCCGCGCAGCCGCCAACGGCAAGCGGGTGCAAGCGCAAGGTGGGGCGAAAAACCCGTTGCTCATCATGCCCGATGCGGATGTGGAGATGACGACGAAGATCGTGACCGACAGCGTGTTTGGCAACTCAGGGCAACGCTGTCTGGCAGCTTCCAACATCATCTTGGTTGGCGCGGCGAAGGAGATATTTACGCCGTTACTGCAAAAAACGGCCGTTTCCCGCGTATTAGGTCATGGATTGGATGACGGCGTGGAGATGGGACCTGTCATTTCAGGGCAAAGCAAAGAGCGCATCAGCGGCTTGATCGAGATGGGCGTGCGTGAGGGGGCGGAGTTGTTGGTAGACGGCCGTTCTTTCACCCCTCCATCTGCACTCAAGGAAGGCCACTTCCTCGCCCCCACCATTTTGGACAATGTTGCCATCGACGGGGAACTGTCGCGCACAGAGATATTTGGGCCAGTGATGAGCTTGATGCACGCGGCCGATTTGGATGAGGCGATTGCGTGGATTAACAGCGGCCAATATGGCAATATGGCATCGCTATTTACGACCAGCGGCGGCGTGGCGCGGCGTTTTCGGTATGAGGCGCAGGCGGGCAATATCGGGATTAACATTGGTGTGGCCGCGCCGATGGCGTTTTTCCCGTTTAGCGGCTGGAAGGATAGTTTCTTCGGCACGTTGCACGCGCAAAGCGGGCATGGGGTTGAGTTTTACACGCAGACAAAAATTGTGGTGGAGCGGTGGTTGAAGGAGTGGTCGCGGCAGTTTTAGGAAGAGATTAGAAATTAGGGATTGGGAGATTGAGGGAATCTTGAATCTCCCAATCTCTCAGAAAATAACGGCAGTTTTCTACCCCAACCACTCGCACAGTAAACGGCCGTTTCCCCACCATCAACTCGCACAACAAAACGGCCGTTTCCCCATCATCAACCCGCACAGCAAACGGCCGTTTCCCCACCATCAATCCGCACAGCAAACGGCCGTTTCTCCCCAATCAATCCGCACAGCAAACGGCCGTTTCCCCACCACTCAACCTGCACAGCAAACGGCCGTTTCCCCCCAATC